>JAYRFD010000887.1:0-4292 GCA_041908565.1 Polyangia bacterium
CATGCACAGGGAAGCGCGCTGACCGCGCGCAACCTGCCGGCGGTATACGGCGCCAGCGCCAGCCAGATCTACATCGCGGGAGAGGGCGGGACGCTGCTGCAGTACGACGGCAGTCAGTTTTCCACCCTGCAGAGTGGTACGCAGGGAGTGATCCATGGCCTGTTTGTCAGCCGCGAAGGCGACGTGCTGGCCGTGGGCGCGGGGGCATCCATCCTGCGGCGTCGCCACTGACCGATGCGCTGCCTCGGCGCCGACATCCCGGGTCGTTTCAGCAACCATGCATTGCGCCAGAGAGTGCGCGCGGTGCGCGGGCTTGCGTCCCCTTACGTGCGGCAAGGCAGCCTTCCGTGTCACGCCTTGCGGCGTGTGCGGCGTGTACGCCGTGTACGATGCCAGCGTCGGGCGGACAGCTTCTTGAAGAACTGGTGAATAAATGGGCTGCTGCCTCGTCGGCGCTACTCACGGCGCGGAATGTGCCGGAATTGGGGGGATGAAGTCATGCGTACGCGAATTCTGGGCCTTGGAGCGTGTGTTCTGCTGATGGCCTGTGGTGCAAAGCAGGCGGCGATTGATGAAGTGCAGTTCGGCCTGACCACGGCGGGTGCGATTGGTCTGTCGGGCGTGGTGGCGATGGACGCCATCAAGGGTCCGGCACCGGCGTGCGCCGTCGTGCAGACGGCTTGCAGCAGCTATCCCTGCACAACCGGCTCGGTCAACGTCAACTTGTCGGCTGGCTGTCAGCTGCCCTTGGGCGGCGCTGCATCGGGGTCGGTCACTGTGACGGGCAACTGGTCTTCGGCGGACTCTGCCATGTTGCAGCAGACGTTCACCAATGCGACCATCGCCGCGCAGAGCAACAAGGCGCTGGCCGTCGCCAGCGTCAAGAGCGTCAGCGCCAGCCGCAGCGGCAACAACATCACGATTTCCTTCACGGGGGCCAATGCAGTCGCCGCCGCATCGGGCAGCGCGGTGGCGGCTGGCGGCAGCCAGAGCTGGACCGTGGTCGTCAACACCAAGGGAACCGCGGATCCTGGGGATGACGTGCTGACGGTGGATGCCACATCCGCCAGCGGTGGGGCAGGCGTGCTTAGCTCGGCCCGTGTCGCCAGCATCAAGGGCGCGGTCCTGGACCCCGGCTGTCGCCTGAATCCGATCGCGGGCAGCGCCGACATCACGCAGGTGTCGGGCTTCGTTCCGACCATCACCAAGATCCAGTTCCACGCCGCATGTGATGGCAAGGCCGAAGTCGACGGCGCCACGCAGGATCTGCAGCTTCTGCCGTAACCCGCGAAACAGCCCCTCCAACCGCCTGCGGGCGACGGGGGCGCTGCGCCCGTTGGCCCGTGTCTACAGTGACTCAGCGGACTTCAGAATCTCGGACTTGAAGTCGGTGCGAATCGAGATCAGCGAGCTAGGTCGCAGCTGACCTCGTGCGCTGACCAAGTCGACGTTGGGGTTTGCGCGCACGCCATCGACATCACTGCCATCTTCGATGTCGATGTGCTGTGGCTTCTGCGGGTACTGCGCGCTGGCTTTGCCGCCCGTGGTGGCCTGTGCTTCACGGGTCTGGGCCCAGGCGGGAACAACGGTGAACAGCGATGCAAACAGAGCGATCGAGCAGGCGAACTTCGACATGGGGGGAGGCTCCTTTCGTGATCGCCATCAACGCGGCACGCGGCGCTTCGATCTGGCAGAAGCCAAAGACCTGCAGCGTGGGGTGACCGGACGACGGGCCAGCTGGGGGAGCCAGGCTTCGCCAGCGCGTCATCCACACACAATGAGCCACGTTGACAGATCACTTGAGACAGCTCGACACGTAGACTTCTCATCATGTCTTGCGAGGGTGCTGATCGAGTTCTGGCCGCAGCGTACAAGCTGCGGGAACAGCGTGGTCCCGGCTTTGCGCTTTCGCTGCTGGCGCGACCTTCGGGGATGTCGCGCGCGACGCTGTACCGACGTCTGGCCGGCGATAGCAAGCTGGCCGCCGACGTGCGCCGCATTCGCGAAGAAGGCGCGCGCAGTCCACGGGATGAGCTGATTCGGGCAGCCACGGCACTGCTGGCCGAGACCGGCATCGCCGGCCTGCAGATGGATGCGGTGGCTGCACGGGCTGGATATTCAACGGCGACTCTGTACCGGCATTTTCAGCACCGCGAAGCGCTGATTCGCCAGGTCTTGCGATCGTCGCTGCCGGCGCAGTCTCTGCAGCTGCTTCTGAACCAGACGGGCCCGCCGGAAGAAGTCTTGGTCCAGTTCGTGGCCGCTCAGCTGGCGGCCCTGCGCGAGCAGCCGCACCTGCTGCGCATCCTTTTGTGCTCGGACCAAGAGCATGTGCGGGCCATAGGCCGTCTGCGGCGCGATGAAGAGCGCGTATCGGTGGCGCTGATCGCTTTTTTTGACCGAACGCGCGAGCAGGTTCGCTGGGCAAATGTGTCGTCCGAACGCTTGGCCACGGCGCTGTTTGGTCAGGTGTTGGCGGCCGTTATCGCCGAGCGCTTGCACGACCGCTTGGGGCCGCCCGATGCGCGCGAGATCGTCGCGCTGTTCTTGGGCGGCGCGCTGAAGCACTCGCTGGAAAGGAGCGCAACATGAGCACCGCGCTTGAGGCAGTTCCCTGGCTGTGCACCTTGGATGAACAATGGGCGGGCCGCGCCGAGGCCTGTGGTGGAAAGACCTTGGGCCTGCATCACCTGCGACGGGCTGGGCTGCCGGTGCCTGCCGGGTTTTGCGTGACGACGGCCGCTTTTTCGCAGCTGGTCATGCAGGATGCGCAGGTTCAGCGGGCGATCGCGGATCTGGCGCAGCAGGCCCCAGGTGGGCCTTTGCGCGATGCGGCCCAGCGTGTGCGCGATGCCGTTTTGGCCTGTGATCTACCCGGCTCGTTTGCGTCGCAGATCACGACATGGTGGGCCGATGTCACGGGGCGGTCGGCAGTGGCCGTTCGATCCAGCGCGACGGCGGAAGATCAGGCGAACGCGTCGTTTGCCGGTCAGCAAGACACCCTGCTATCGATCGACAGCGAGCCCGCACTGCTGCAGGCCCTTCGTCGCTGCTGGGCTTCGCTGTTCAGTGAACGAGCCGTGTGTTATCGCCGCGAGCGACGCATCGGCGATGCCGGTATCTCGATGGCTGTGGTCATCCAGCGCATGGTGCAGGCCGATGCAGCAGGGGTGATCTTCACCGCCGATCCGCTCAGCGGGCATCGCGATGTCATGGTGCTGGAAGCGGTGCATGGGTTGGGCGAAGCGCTGGTGTCCGGCCATGCCACGCCAGAGCGCTATCGCGTGCGAGCCAGCGACGGGCGCATGCTGGAACGCCTGGGCAGCGATGGGCAGCCCCTTTCCGATCACGCGGGCCTGCTTGGCGCCGATCAGATCGCTACGCTGCGAAGCCTGGGTCTGCGCGCCCAAGACCAGGCCCAGACTCCGCAAGACATCGAGTGGGCGATCGAAAAGGGACAGCTGTGGCTGCTGCAGTCGCGCCCCATCACCACGCTGTGGCCCCTGCCGGAAGGATCGTCAAGCATAGGCTGGCGCGTGTTCGCCAGCTTCGGTCACCTGCAGATGAACACAGCGGTGATGAGCCGCATCGGCACATCGCTGATTCGCCGTTTTATGGGCTTTGGTCGCGATCCAAACACGGGCGTCTGCCGTCACTTGGTCGTCGCTGGCGAGCGCCTGTATATCGACACCACGCCGCTTCTGAAACGAGAGCCGCTGCGCACAATCTTCCCCGCGCTCATCGCGCAGGGCAGTGTGCCGATCTCGGATCGCTTGCAAGCGGCCAAGGTCCGGGCCGATCTGCAGTCGGTGCCCATCAGCGACGGGGTTTCGCTGTTTGATGCGATGTCGGTCTTGGGTCCCGTGCTGCTGCAGGCCATTGGCATCCTGTGCGGCGATCCGCAGCGCGATCGCGATCGCTTCCTGCGTCACCTGGACGAAAAGCGTGCCGAACAGATGGCTCGGCTGCGATCGGCAGCGACGCTGGGCGCGCGCTTGGCCGTTCAGTACGAAGAACTGGGAAGAACCTTCGACTGGCTGCTTTTGCGCGGCGGCATTCCGCGCGTGATGGTCGGGTTGGTCACCAGCAAGATCTTGGCGAAGCTGGCGCAGCGTCTGCAGCCCGGCGTTGATGTCAGCGTTCTGGTGCAGGGCTTGGAAGGCAACATCACGACCGATATGGATCTGGCGCTGGCCGCGCTGGCCGATCTAGCGCGGCCCCACCCTGCGCTGGTGGCGGCGCTGCGTTCCGACGACGCGGTGGGTGCGTTGGCTGGCCTGCCCAAAGACGCG
>JAYRFD010000888.1:0-1522 GCA_041908565.1 Polyangia bacterium
CAGGGCATCGCTATCGCCGGCCAGCACGCAGGATCGACGCCCGCTTTCGACGGCCAGGGACAGTCGATCTCGGTGGGGCAGCAGCGCCTCGTTGGCCTCGGCAACCGAAAGCTCCACCAGGGCCATCGCGCCGCGACCACGCACGTGCTTCAGCAGGCGGCTGCGGCGACAGATGATGGCGGCGGCGTCGGTCAGGCTCAGTGCTCCCGCGATGTGGGCGGCGGCGACTTCCCCCATGCTGTGGCCGATCAGAGCGGCGGGCCTGATGCCACAGCTTTGCCACCACGCAGCCAGCGCCACCGACACTGCGAACAGTGCCGGCTGCACGCGGTCGATCGAGTCGATCCAGTCGGCGGCGGCGTCGCTTCGCGCGTCCGTCAGCGCAGACAGCAGCGACCAGCCGGTCTGGCTGTGGATGGCTTGGTCGCAGGCCGAAAGGGCTGTGCGAAAGACCGGCTCGCTGGCGCACAGATCGGCGACCATGCCGGGCCACTGCGAGCCCTGACCCGGGCAAACAAAGACCACTTTGGGGGGCTGATCGGGACTGCAGCGCCCGCTGCATGCGGCTGAGTCCCCGTCGACAAATCGCGACAACTGGTCAATCAGTTGGGGTCTACTGCGGCCCCACACCGCCAACCGATGTGGCAGGTGGCTACGCCGCAGCGCGGCGGTGTAAGCCACGTCGGCCAGTGCGGGCGCCGACGGTCGATTCAGCTCGGTCGCGTAGGCAGCGGCCAGCGCGCGCAGGGCCGGTTCGCTGCGAGCC
Source organism: Polyangia bacterium (assembly GCA_041908565.1). GTDB lineage: Bacteria > Myxococcota_A > Polyangia > Palsa-1104 > JAEUJZ01 > JAEUJZ01. Next base: position 767 of record JAYRFD010000888.1, read on the forward strand.
GATAGCGGCAGTATCACTGGTGGCGACGAATCGCTGTGCCGATCATCGACCGACAGGTCGGGGGGCGCGCGGTCGTTCGCGTCCGCAGCCTGCACGATGACGTGGGCGTTGGTTCCACTGGCCCCAAACGAGCTGACTCCGGCCACTTTCGCGGCGGGCCCCCAGGGCGTCTTTTGCGTCGGAACGACGATCGGCAGGCGGGCCCAGTCCAGCTGCGGATTGAGCCGGCTCAGGTGTAGCTGCGGCGGCAGGACGCCGTGGCGCAGCGCCTGCACGGTCTTGATCAGCCCGGCGATGCCGGCCGCCGATTCGGTGTGGCCGATCGACGTCTTCACCGACCCGATGCGCAGCGGCGCCGCCTGCGACCGACCTTGGCACAGTGCTTCGGCAAGGGCGCTGACCTCGATGGGATCGCCCAGTGGAGTGCCGGTGCCGTGCGCTTCCACATAGCTGACTTCGTGCGGCGCCAGGCCAGCGACCTGCAGAGCACGCACGATGACCTGCCGCTGCGCACCGCGATTTGGCACCGTAATCCCGCTGGCTGGGCCGTCCTGATTGACTGCAGAGCCGCGGATCAGGGCCAGCACCTGATCCCCAGCGGCCAGCGCATCGCGATGCCGCTTCAGCACAATCATCCCGCAGCCCTCAGATCGCACCATGCCGTCGGCCGATGCGTCGAACGTGCGGCAGCGTCCGGTCGGCGACAGCAGCCGCGCCCTGCACATCATGACGTGCAGGTGCGGACTTAGGATCAGG
>JAYRFD010000889.1:0-1673 GCA_041908565.1 Polyangia bacterium
CCCTACTACTTTTTCCAGCAGGTCATCGGTCGCCGCGACATCGTGTCGTGCCCGGCTCGACAAGCGGGGGGATTGGGATCGGGCAGCTACCGGCAGAACGCGACCTGGGCCGAAGATCGACAGGCTGCCAACCAAATGTTTGGCTTGCCCGCAGTCGACAAGATGAGCGCCACCATGGCCGCGGTGCTGCCTGCTGTGTGCGCAGAGATCGACGAAGCCATTCGTGCTCGGCCCGGCGAGGTCTTCGACCTGAATGTTCTGACGACCAAGATCGCCTACATGATGATCATCTGGACCGTGTTCGGCGATGTCGAGTTTGCCGAGTTCCACGAGCTAGGCGACGAACTGACAGCGGCGGCGCGACGCATGTTCAAGTACATGATGCAGTTGATGTACGGCAGCCCGGTGCCAGCAGAGTGGGCGCGCGACAACCTGCGGATGCGCAAGATCTGTCGCGAGATGATCGAGTTCCTGGTGCAGCTTGACCAAAAAGGTGGGCTCACAGCGCGCCAGCGCGATCTGCCGACCGTTCGCATGGTGCTGGACAGCGCCAAAGACGGCCCGATCGACGATCGTCAGCACGAGCGGCTGTTTTCGCTGTTTCTACCGTTTGTGTTCGGCGGGCACGAGACGACCGGGCACAGCCTGTGCTGGACACTGTATGAGCTTGGCCGACGACCGGAGGTACTGTCGCGGCTGCTGACCGAGATCGATGCCTTCAACGCCGCTTACCCTGGTGAGTCCATCACCATCGATCGATACGATGAACGCCCGGTGTCCTTCGCGGTGCTGGCCGAGACGCTGCGCTATCACGTGCTGTCCGGTCCGATCTCGCGCATGGCACAGCAAGCGGGTGAAGTGCCGCCTGATCCTGAAACTGGAATTGGCGGCTTTCGCTACCCGCAAGGGACGCTGTTCATGTGCATCCCAACGGCTGTTCACTTCGACCCACGACGCTGGCCCGATCCGCAGCGCTTCGATATCGACCGCTTCTTGCCCGATGAAAAGACCCAGGCCACGGCGCCGCTGCGCGCGATTGGCCGCGCGGTCCGCGATACCATTCGCGCGCGCGAAGAGGCGCTGGACCTGATGTCGTTTGGCACGGGCCCCGCACGCTGTCCCGGGGTCTACTTCAACTGGCACGAGTCTGTGCTGGTGCTGGATGCGCTGCTGTCGCGCTATCGCTTTGAGCTAGAACATCCTGAGCGCGAAGTGGGCCCATCCGAGCATCCGCTGATCGGCCCCGAACACGGCATGATCGGCGTGCGCATCTATCATCGGCACCCCTCCGCCCCCAGTCCGCATGCAGCGCCCGCCGGCGTGTGAACCTGCGCGGGGCACTGCAGAGTCGGCTTGCCGAACAGGGTCCATCGCCAGAAAAACACCGTCGGGCCGTGGCCTCGGCGGCGAGTGCTGAGAAAGCCGACTAGACCGGGGGCAGCTTGCCGCCCGGCAGATCCGCGATGCGCAGCGGCTTGTACGGGCGCACTGGCGGCACCTGAAGCTGGCGACGCACATCGGCCAAGGGCTGCGGCAGCAGGTTCACCCAGTCGGCCTCTGGAAACCAGCCCGATCGCAGCGCGCGAATGAAGCCTTCAACCAGGATTCGCCGCATGCCGGGGAACACGCTGCCGCCGCGCAGAAACACCATCAGGCTGATAAACCCAAAGCCC
>JAYRFD010000890.1:0-2421 GCA_041908565.1 Polyangia bacterium
GCAGACCGAGCTGGTTGAGGCCGACGAAAGGGCCCGCTTGGTACTCGAACAGGTATTCCGCGGCGAGCGCTCCGTGCTTGTGAGGATCGCGGAAGAATGGCAGCAGAACGCCCTTGGCCGCGACCCACATTGGGCACAGGCCCGTTGGTGTCGGGGCTGCGGGCGATGACGTTGGCGAAGCCCTGTCGGACGACGCCCAGGCCATCGCGAAGCACGAGCCCACACCGACCTCGGCTCGGCCCAAGATCGGAACGGACAGCGCAAACGGCAGCAGCAGCGATGTGCTGCCGTCGGGGGCCTTGGGTCGAATGAACAGCTCCAGCTTCGCGTTCAGCGCGAAGGGGCGATCAATCAGCGCGCAGGCGAGTGGTGCCAGCGAGCACAGGCTGCCGAACGCGGATCGATGCTGAAAAGCCGCGCGCTGAATTGGCGAAAGAATCTGCGCGGCGTAGTGAGGTGGCAGTATTGGCTGCGTGGATGGCGGCACCGACTGCGCAAACCCGGGTCGCGGCAGAATCAGCGCGAGGGCAAGCGCGCATAGAGCGATCGCTCGTCGGAAAAACGAAACATGGAGGGGCATCACGGACTCCAGACCTACAAAAAATCGCGATAGGGCCGCCGGTCACCGCGGCGGCAAGGGGCAGAGGAAAGAGGGTGGACGCTACCACATGGATGAGTTCGGTTGGCCGACCATAGTTGCTCGTGCTGCGCTGGGAGCTGTTCTTTCAGCATCCTTGCCGATCGCGCGGTGTTCAGTCGGGTCCCGCAGCGCGATCAGCGTAGGCGAGACTTCAACGGAGCGGTCGCCCCTCTGGACCACGCTGAGCTCCAGCTCGTCGAAACCCCGCCCAAGAAACGGCCAAACAGACCCAGCGCGACGCCATACGGCATCACCGCCCCGACGCCGCGTGCTTCCGTTTTGGGCAGGACCATCAGGTGCGCGTAGGCATGCGCGGCGAAGTCATCGATGTCTAGGCACGGCACCAAATTGCTGTCGCAGAGGGGGCTAGAGCTTGGCAGCATGGCTGGCTGCGGCATGCCCACGGGCTGCGCATTAGCGACGGGGATGAAAGTCAGCAGAAACGCGACGATTGCAACGTGAACCCGCGCGGCGACGGCGCGCACGCAGACCTTTGGCGGGATGGAGGAGAGAGCGCTCATGTCGCAGGCTCCTCATACCATGGGGGTGCGACGGAGCGTCGGCGCGTTGGGTTGCTCCGCCAGAGCACGTCGGATCGAACCGGTGGCCAGCGCCAGCGCGACAGCGGCAGCAAGTGCCAGCGCAGCAAGGACCGAGAAGAACGTCGCATGTGACCACGTCGCCCAATGCGCCGCGACTTCCCCGGCCAGCCACTGACCTCCTGCAAGCGCTGCCATCCAAAGTCCCATCGCGGCGGCGGTTGCAGTCGGTGGGGCCAGCCGTGTCACCAGCGCCATACTCAGCGGATAGACCAGAAGCTCGCCAACGGTCAGCGCAACGAAGCAGGCCACCAGCCACCACGCGCTGACTAGCTCCTGTCCTCGACGCTGAAGTAGCGCAGCACCGATCATGACCGCGTAAGCTACGACGCCGAACAGCAAGCCCAGGTGAATCCGACCTAGCAGCGAGGGCCGAAGGCCGCGCTTCGCCCGAGTGGACAAGGTGCGGCTCAGCAGCGGCTGCATGCCGAGCACAAGCACCCCTGGTAACCCCAGCAGACTCGAAGGCGGAAACGAATACCCCAGCAGCGAGCGTCGTGTGCAGTCGCGTGCCCACAGAAGAAGCGACTGCCCAGTCTGTTCATACACCGCAGTGAACAGCAGGCCGGCGGCGAGGATACCCGCCATGGCAGCCACGGGCCACGATGATCGCGGCACTTCCTTGCCAAGTGCTGCATCCTCCTCGCCGTGTTGCTGGGCCGTCCCGATCAGCCAGCGATAACTGACAAGCCCTGCGACCAGTGCGAGCAACATGGCCAGCCCAGCTACAGCAAAGGCAGCAGACCATCCCCAGGTCGTTCGCAGGAATCCCCCGGCCAGCGGTCCGCAAGCTGCGCCGATGTTGAACACGACATAGAAGATCGAAAACGCATCGTCACGACGGCGATCCGTCGGTTCGTATAGCTTGCCGACCGCGCTGCTGATGCTCGGCTTGAACAGCGCTTGGCCCAGAACCAGCAGACCCGCCGACGGGTAAAGCAGGCTCGCTCGATCCAGCGACAGCACGCCATAGCCCCCAGCCAGAAGGCTCGCCCCGATCAAGATGGCTCGTCGCGTGCCCAGCCATCGGTCGGCGACCACGCCTCCGATCACCGACGACAGGTAGACCAGCGCATTGAACGATCCGCCCCAGCGCGTCGCGCCGCCTAGGGACAGGCGCAGGCGCTCGCTCAGGTACAGAAGCAGCAGCGAACCGAACAGCGAAGCGGCGAAGCGTTCGCA
>JAYRFD010000891.1:0-3106 GCA_041908565.1 Polyangia bacterium
ACTTGATGGCGCTTAAGCAAGAGCTTTTGCGACGACATCCGACCGCTGAACAAAACCAACCGCAGGTGGCAGAGCGCATCGAGCGCGGCCTGCGGCAAGTGGCTGCTCTGTGGCGTCGTGAACCGGCCAGCGCAACGGGCGAAAACGAGCCCAGCACACGCCCCGCCGACCAACAGAGCGATGGCGACCTAGCCGCCTTCGTGCGCGAACACTACATCGTCGATGAAGCGCAGCGTCGGGCCACGCTGGCCCGCTTTGAAGCCGCCTTTGAACAGCTAGACGGCCACCTAAACGAGATCTCGCGCGAGTGGCGACGGCCCACCGAGACCGACAGCGGACCCAACCTGCCGATCGATGGGCTGCTTTCAGGCTATGACCCAGGCGCGCACGTGGTCGACGATCTGTTCCGCAACAAGCTGGCCTTCGTGGCGCTGTTGAACTTTCCGCTGACGACGCTTTCAGAACGACTGCGCGACGGACCTTCCTACAGTCGCGAGGCGTGGGCGCAGGCCCGGCTGACCGGGCGCTTTGCCCGTCGCGTGCCCGCTCCCGTTCAGCAGCGCATTGCTGAAACGCAGAACGCCGGCGAGCGGTACATCGCCAGCTACAACATCTGGCGTCACCACGTGCTGGATGAAAACGGCGAGCGCCTGTTTCCCAAGGGAGGCGCGCTGATCGCGCACTGGAACCTGCGCGACCAGATCCGCGGCGACTATGGCGAAGGACCGCTGGGCCTGCGACGGCAGCGCGCGATCACCAAGGTGATGGAACGCATCGTCGATCAAAGCATCCCGCAGATCGTCATCAACAACCCGCGCGTCGACTGGAATCCGTACAGCAATCAGGTCACCGCGACTCCGCCGGCTGCGCTAGAAGACGGCGCGCCGGCTGCCCCGCCGGTCGAAGCAACCACGCCTGTTGCACCGACCGCACCGACTGCAGCGACCACACCTTCGACTGCCGATGCGGCGAAGGCCCATTCGACGCCGACGCCGACAAGTGGGAGCGCGCCAGCAGCGCCTTCCGCGTCGCGTGAACAGGACACTCGGTATGCGCTGTGGCTGGATACCTTTCGCGCGCAGCGGCAGGCCGATCCGTATTCTCCTGCGACGCCCAGCCTAATCGCCCGCAGCTTCGAGCTAGGTCGCGAGATCCCCGAAGATCGCACGCGCGCCCTGCTGACGCAGGTGTGCGGATCTCCGCTGGCCGCGCGGGTGACGGCGCTGATTGCCAAGCGCCTGGGCCGTCCGCTTCAGCCGCACGACCTTTGGTACAACGGCTTCAAGCCGCAAAAGCGCTATACCGAGGCATTTCTGGATCGCTTTATCGCCGAACGCTATCCGACGGCGGCGGCCTTTGAAGCAGACCTGCCTCGCCTGCTTTTGGGCCTGGGCTTCCGACCCGACAAGGCGCGCTTTCTGGCAGAGCACATTCGCGTCGACGCATCGCGTGGAGCCGGCCATGCCATGCAGGCCATGCGGCGCGGCGACTTTCCTCGGCTGCGCACCCGCGTCGAGCGGACCGGCATGAACTACAAGGGCTACAACATCGCCGTGCATGAGCTAGGGCATAACGTCGAGCAGGTCTTTTCGCTGTACGGCGTCGACCACACGCTGCTGGCCGGCGTGCCCAACAACGCGTTCACCGAAGCGCTGGCGTTTGTGTTTCAGCTTCGCGATCTGGACCTGCTGCCGCTGCCCGACATTTCCAGCGTCGGATCGCAGGTGGCGCTGGCCCAAGACAAAGCCAAAGACCCGCGGCAGGACTGGGCGCTGCGCGTGCTGGGCGACTTCTACGCTACGTGGGAAATCGCCGGCGTGGCCTTGGTCGACATCGCTGCCTGGCACTACTTGTACGAACATCCCACCGCGACGCCGGCAGAGTTTCGCCAGGCCGTGGTCGATAGCAGCCGGGGGCTGTGGAACCAGTTTTATGCCGGTCCCTTGGGACAGCGAGACGTGCTGCTTTTGGGCGTCTATTCGCACATGATCCAGAACACGCTGTACCTGCCCGATTACCCGCTGGGTCACCTGATCGCGTTCCAGATTGAAGAACACCTGCGCAAGCAGCCGAAAAAGACGCTGCTCGGCGACGAATTTGAACGGATGGCGACGCGCGGTCAGGTGACGCCGGACCAGTGGCTGATCCACGCGACCGGCGCTCCGCTTTCGGCCGATGCGCTGCTGCAAGCCACGCAGGAAGCGCTGGCGATCCTCGGCGGGTAGCCTCGTGGCACTGGACCCCCCTCGCTGCGTCGTCGGGTTGTTCCGTCGCTGCGGCAGCGTGTGCTTGCCGCGCTAGGTCCGCGCGGCGTCGCGCTGTTCCGTCTGTACGCCGCTACATCGTCGGGACGTGCAGGAAGTGGGGCACCGACAGGAAGACCAGGCACAGGATGACGATCAGCAACAGACCGACCAGGCCATGGAAGGCCGAGGCCTGACCGCGCGATAGCTCGGCAGACTCGCCCTGGCTGGCAAAGCGGCGCTGCAGACGGATCAGCAGGCCGTGCAGGACCGCCACCGCGATCAGGGCCGTCAGCTTGTGGTGCATCCAGCGCGTCGATGCGAAGGATCCGGCGGGCCACAGGCTTAGCTGATACAGGCCGCTGCCCAAGGCCAGGATCAGGCCCAGCACCGACAGGATGTTCAGGCGACCGGCAAGCTCGGCCAGGACGGGCCGCCCCGGGCCGGGCCGCTTGGCCATCAGCACCAGCGCGCGCGACATGGCCATAAGGCCACCCATCCACAGGACCACGCCAACCAAGTGCACAACCAGTGATAGTCCGAGGCTCATGGATCGGCATCATCGGTGGGTCGCTGTCGCATGTCAATCAGACGGCGCGCGGGGTACGGACTGCGCGGCGAAAAATGCAGCCGTGGGTCAACTGGGGTCGCGAGCGGTCGATAATCCAAGATCGGGGGGAATCGATGCCCGAACACGCGCTGCCCGACGCCAAGCTGAAGACCGACGCCGCCGCCCAGCCGTTTGCCGAAAAGCCCAAGCCGGCCAAGCCGAATGTTCCCGGCGAGCTCTTGCTGCCCTACCCCGTCTTCGAGACTCCGTACATCCTGACCGCCCCCAAAGAGGGCGTCATCCCGATGATGGA
>JAYRFD010000892.1:0-3584 GCA_041908565.1 Polyangia bacterium
ATAGAAGCCCCAGGCCAGCGTCGGGTCGCGCTGAAACCAACGCGGGTTGGCCAGATCGGAAAACGACAAGCCCAGCTTTTCGTAGGCGGGATAGGCCCGCCAAAATCCACGGTCACCACGAAAGTCAGGCAGGCCGGAATCGACGCCCATGCCCGCCCCCGCCGTGATCAGCAGGGCTTCGCTTTCGAAAATACCGCGCGCCGCCTGCCCAATCGCAGCGTCGATCGTGGCAGCGTTTGCGGCAGGGCTCGCAGCGTCGATCGCAGCAGCGCTGGCATCGTCGACTCGGTTCGGCGGGCTGGCCATTTAGTTGACGTAGCCACCCGAGCCGCGCTGCGCGGCCCAGGCTAAGTCCGCTAGCTCTTGCGATGGGCCGGGGTCATCGCCAAGCAAGCGCGTGTTGCCGTTTTCGACTGCTTCGTCCGCAAGCTCCAGCCCCTGTCGCGTCAGCAAGAAGTTCACGCGGCCTTCGCCCTGCGGCGTGCTGATGTCGGCTTCAAAGGCCGGCCCGGCCACACTTCCCAAGGCCATATCGCGCTGCAAGCGGACGACTTTTCCCGTCAGAAAATCGCCGTTTATGCGCTCGACATTTTCTTGCCGCTTGTGCAGTCGATAGGCGGCCTGAAACAGCCGCATGGTGACTTCCGGTCGCAGGGGCAGGTTGCTGGCCAAAACTGCGATCAGCAGCCAGTAGGGAACGGGATCGGCGCCTCCCGGCGCGCTCGGCGGGTTGGTACCGCTCATAAACTGCAGAGTAGCCCAAAGCGCCTGAGGTCGGAACACATTGCACAGCCCGTGTGTCCGCGGCCCGCGGGGCGCAATTTTCTGGCTGTACAAAAGGGCCTTTGCCGTATCATCAGCCGCTCTTGGCGGAACGAGGTCCGTCGCAGAAAACGCCTCGCCGCCCTCGGAAACGACGGAAGTTTTTTTCGGAGGTCTGTTGGATGCGCAACTACAGCGAAGCAGAGATTCGGGACGTTGTACTCATCGGTCATGGTGGCTCGGGGAAGACTTCGCTGGCGGAAGCTGTCTTTTTTGACACCAAGGCGGTGACTCGCCTGGGGCGCGTCGACGACGAGAGCTCGAACCTGGATGTCGAGCCGGAAGAGAAGAAGCGCAAGGGCACCGTCAACCCGCACTGCGCTCCCGTCGAGTGGTCGAAGTCGAAGATCAACTTCATCGACACCAGCGGTCAGGGCGACTTTATCGTCGACACCATGACCGCAATTGGCGCCAGCGACAACGCGCTGTGCGTGGTCTCGGCATCCGACGGCGTGCAGGTCTATACCGAAAAGACCTGGGAAGAGGCGAACCGGCTGGCCATGCCGGCGCTGTTCTTTGTCAACAAGATGGATCGCGAGCGCGCCGACTTCGCTCACGCGGTCGAGACCATCCAGCGCCTGCTGTCCGACAAGGCTGTGCCCATCGTCCTGCCCATCGGGGCCGAGGCGAAGTTTGAAGGCGTGATCGATCTGGTGGCGCAGAAAGCCCATCTTTTTTCGGACGATGGTCGCGAAGTCACGACCGAAGCGATTCCGGCCAGCCTGCAAGCAGCCGTCAACAGCGCGCGCGAAAAGCTGATCGAAGCCGTCGCCGCATCCGATGACGATCTGATGGCCAAGTTCTTCGACGCTGGCACGCTGACCGATAGCGAGCTTGCCGATGGCTTGCGCCAGGCCGTGGCCGCGCGGCAGGTCTATCCGGTGCTGTGTGGATCGGCTGCAACCAACCGCGGCGTGCAGCCTCTTCTGGATGCCATCGTGCAGCTTTTGCCGTCGGCCGCTGCCGGCCGCAGCCACAGTGGCAAAGGCAAGGGCGATGCCGACGTGCAGCGCAGCCCCAAGGCAAGCGAGCCCATGTCGGCCTACGTTTTTAAGATCATCCCGTCGGAAGTCGGGCGCATGGCGATGGTGCGCGTGGTGTCTGGCAAGCTCACCGCGGACAGCAACATTTTCAACTCGACGCACGACAAGAGCGAACGCGTCGGTCAGCTATACCTGTTTACGCCGGGCAAGCGCGCGTCGGTCAACGAAGCCTATCCCGGCGATATCGTCGGCCTGGCGAAGCTTAAGGCGACGCGCATCGGCGACACGCTGTGCGACGAAAAAGATCCCGTGCGCTTCCCGCTGCCACACGTGCCAGCGCCGGTCGTCCGCTATGCCCTTTTGTCCAAGGGCAAGACCGATGAAGCGAAGCTCGCGCAGAAGCTAAACGACATCAAAGAAGAAGATCTGTCGCTGAAGATCGAATACGACGCCGCCACCAAAGAGACGATCATCGGTGGCTGCGGTCCCGTGCACATCGAAGTCACGCTGGAAAAGCTTCGCCGCGCCAGCGTCGAAGTCGAGCTTGCCCCACCGCGCATCCCGTACCTTGAGACGATCCGCGGCCGCGCCAAGAACGTCGAAGGCAAGCACAAGAAACAGACCGGCGGCAAAGGTCAGTTCGGCGTGGTCTACATCGATCTCGAGCCGGCTCCGCGCGGATCGGGCCTGATCTTCGAAGACGCCATCGTGGGCGGATCGGTGCCGCGGCAGTTCATCCCGGCGGTCGAAAAGGGAATTAAGGAACGCATGTCGCGCGGTGGCTTGGCTGGCTACCAGTGCACCGACGTGAAAGTCCGACTGTTCGACGGCAAGTACCACGACGTCGACAGCGACTCGCGCAGCTTCGAAATGGCCGGCAGCAAGGGCTTCTTGACGGCGTTCAAGCAAGCGCATCCGGTCATCTTGGAACCGCACATGAAGATCGAGGTGGTCTGCCCCGAAGATCACATGGGCCAGATCATCGGCGACCTGAACAACCGGCGCGCCAAGATCGCCGGCATGGAAGCGCGCGGCAAGATGCAGGTCATCAAGGCGACGCTGCCCATGTCCGAGACGCTGGACTACTCGGCGTTCTTGCGATCGGCCACCGGCGGTCGTGGAGCGTTTTCACTGGAAGCCTCGCACTACGAAGAGATGCCGGCCCACCTGGCGGACAAGATCGTCGCCGCGGCCAAGAAGGCGCACGACGAAGACGAAGAATAGCCACCTCTCGCGGTACACTGCGTCCATGCTTTTGCGTGGACTCTTCGCCCGTCCTCTCTCGTTCTCCTCGCTACGCCCCATCCTGCCGCTGTGTGTCCTGGCTCTGCTGCCCGCCTGTCGCGATGCCAAGCGTGAACACGCGCTGCCGCCTCCGGAAGCGCGCCGCTTGCTGCTGGATCGCAACTGGCTGGATCGCCTGCCGCAGACACCGCAAGAGCGCCTGCACGTCTTCCGCTTTGTGCCGTCGATGGGCGGCGGCGTCTTCCAAGATCGCACGCTGTACGCCGGCCACTTTGAGCTGTTCCACTTCGATCAGGACGGCAGTCGCATCCACTTCAACCTGCCGCACACCGGCGAAGATCTGCGCGCGCCGTTCTTCATCGAACCGCTGCACGCGCCCGACGAAGACACGCCGTTCGAGCTACACCTGCACATCGAAGGCAGCCCGCGTGGGCCCAGCGATTACTACAGCCTGCGCGGCGAACGCAGCACCGACCTGGACGCCAGCTTAGACCGCGTGCTGACGGCGACGCAGCGGCGCTAACGACCGGTGCC
>JAYRFD010000893.1:0-5207 GCA_041908565.1 Polyangia bacterium
AAAATGACAGGTTCTTCATATTTCGCCAGCGCAACCGCGATCGACACGCTAACTTCTCAGCGATCGTGCCCTCCCCAAACCCGGCGGCCCAGGTGTACCCCACCGCCGCTGCCGGGACATCCATCAACCCAAACCCCACGGAGGTTCCTGATGATGCCTGCTCCACCCGGCCCGCTCGAACAAGGTCGACGACGGATCCTGGCGCCCTTCGTCCCCCTTCTGGCTCTGCTGTGCGGCGGGTCCGCGTCGGCCCAGCCAAGACCGACGGAACAGGGGCCGTCCCCCACGCTGTCACTGAGCCTGGCCGATGCGCTGGCGCGCGCGCAAAGTGCTTCGCCGGATCTGGTGCGCGCCCAGAACGAAGTGCGCAGCATCGATGCCCGTCGTGCCGGCGCCGCGCTGTGGTTTCCCGCCAATCCCTACGCGACCTTTCTGTTTGGCCCGCGCAGCGAACGCCAGCCCGATGGATCGACGCTGTCCGCGCTGCAGTGGCAGCTTCACATCGAACAGACGCTGGAGATCGCCGGCCAGCGCTGGACCCGCCTGGACGCCGTGGCCGCGGCCGGCGCCGCGCAGCGTGACCAAGTCGAATACGCGCGACGCAGCACCGAGGCCCAGATCAAGAGCCTGTATGTGCAGTGCCTGCTGTCGGCGCAGCGCGTGCAAGTGGCCGTCGAGCGAGAGGCCATCTCGCGCCAGCTTTTGGAATCGGCGCAGACGCGCATGCGGCTGGGCGCATCGGGCGAGATCGAAGGCAACCTGGCCCAGATCGAAGTCGGGCGCGTGGTCGGCGAGCGCCGCGACATCGAAGTCGAACGCGAGCAGCGCCTGGCCGAGCTTCGCATGCTGACGGCGATCCCTCCGACGACGGCGCTTGTGCTCAGCAGTCAAGAGCTGGCCGGCATGCCGCGCAGCCTGCCGGTCACGCTGGATCGGGTCGACTTGGTCGAGCGTGCGTATGCCGCCCGTGCCGATCTGCGTGCGATCTACAAGCAGAAGGACGCTCTGCGCGCCGAAAACCGCCGCCTATTGCGTGAGATCGTGCCCAATCCCGTGCTGTCCTTTGACTGGCAAAAAGATCTGGATGGACAGGTCTTTATCGGCGGAACGGTTGGGCTGTCGCTGCCGCTGTGGAATCGCAACCAAGGCGGTCTGTCGCAGGTCCGCGCCGCCGAACAGAACCGCGCCGCCGAGCAGCGCCTGCTTCTGAATCGCATCGCCGCCGAGGTCGGGCAGGCGGTCGCCACGCTTCAGCTACGTCGCAGCCAAGTGGACACCTTTCTGCGCGATGCCGTGCCCCCGGCCGAACGCAACGTCGATCTTCTGCGCCGCGGCTGGCAGGCCGGCAAGTTCGATCTGTTCCGCGTCATCACCGCCCTGCGCGAACAGGCTGAAGTGCGCACGCGCTACCTGCTGATGCTGGAACAGCTTTGGCTGTCGGCCATCGGCTTGGAACGCGCCTTGGGCGAGTCCCTCTTCACACAGTCTCCTGCGGCAGCGCCTGGGCCTGCCGCTCTGCGAGGTACGCCATGACTGCATCCCCCAACAAGCTGGTCCGCGTTCTGCCCTTTGTCCTGGTGGCCGGTGCGGGCATCGGCCTTGGATTTCTGATCCCACGCGGCGGCGGCCCGACCGACCCCGCAGCCAACAGCGCCGCCGACGGCGCCAAGTCCAGCAAGAGCAGCGACGGAAAGAGCGGTCCATCCCAGGCGCTGTCGCTATCCCCCGATGCCCTGCGCAAGAACCAGATCGAAGTGGTCGAGGTGCGTCTGCAGCGCCTGGCCCGCGATGTCGAAGTGGTCGGCTCGGTCGATCTGGCGCCGAACTATCACGCGCAGATCGGGCCGCTGATCGCCGGGCGCATCGTGTCGATCAAAGCGCAGGTCGGCGAACAGGTGCGGGCCGGCCAGGTCCTGGCCGAGCTTGAGAGCTTCGAGGTCGGGCAAGCCCAGGCAGCGTACCTGACGGCGCGCGCCACATCGCTGGCCGCGCAGGCCAACCTGCGCCGCGAACGAGAGCTAGCCGAGCGCAAGGTGTCGTCCGTCCGCGAGCGCGAGCTGGCCGAGGCGGCCGCCATCACCGAACAAGCCCAGCTGGCCGCCGCCACACAGCGCCTGCGCGCCTTGGGTCTGCGCCAAGTCGACATCAAACAGACCAACGAAGACCGGGCCGGCATCGTGCCTTTGTACAGCCCGATCGATGGGACGATCATCACGCGCAGCATCTCGCTGGGGCAGTCGGTGCAGCCCGCCACCGATGCATTTTCCGTCGCCAACTTGGGCCAGCTGTGGGTCCAGCTGGATCTGTTTGAAAAAGATCTGCCCTACGCCCACGCCGATCAAAAGGCCGAGATCCGCACCGAGGTCTACCCCGGCAAGAGCTTCCCCGCCCGCGTCGCCTACGTTGGTCAGCTTATCGACGAAAAGACCCGCACCGCGCCCGTCCGCATCGAATTCGACAACCACGAAGGCCTGTTCCGCCCCGGTCAGTTCGTCACCGCGACGCTGCACGGCGATCCCAGCCGCGTGATCAACGAAGTCCTGGCGGTGCCGCGCAAGGCGGTGCTGACGGTGGAAGGCAAGCCGCTGGTCTTCGTGCAAGAGCCAAACGGCTTCACCAAGCGCGCAGTCGAGCTGGGTGCATCCGGTGGCACGCAGGTCGAGGTGCGCAGCGGGCTGTCGGTCGGCGAAAAGGTCGCGGTCGACGGCGGATTTTTGCTCAAAAGCGAGCTTCTGAGGTGAGCGATGAGCCAACAAACACAACATCCACAAGCCAACGAACCGAGCGCGCGATTGAGCCTGCTGGAGCGCCTGGTCGCCGCCTGCGTGCGTCGGCGCGGCGTGGTCTTGGTGCTGGCCGCCAGCATCGCGATCGTGTCTGGCCTGGCCCTGCGTCGCCTGTCGATCGACGCCGTTCCCGATGTCACCAACGTCCAGGTATCGATCATCACCAGCGCCCCTGGCCTTTCGCCTGCTGAGGTTGAGCAGTACCTGACCCATCCCATCGAGATGGCCATGAACGGCCTGCCCGGCGTCACCGAGATCCGCAGCGTCAGCCGCACCTCGGTATCGGCCGTCACCGTCATCTTCGACGACGATCGCGATGTCTGGTTCTGCCGTCAGCTGGTGAACGAACGCCTGAAGAACGCCGAAGCCGACATCAACCCGATGTACGGCCGGCCCGAGCTGGCTCCGGTGTCGACCGGCCTGGGCGAAATCTATGAGTTCTATCTGGAATCCACCGACGGAAAACACAGCCCGATGGAGCTGCGCACGCTGCTGGACTGGGAAGTCGCGCGTCGCCTGCGATCGGTGCCCGGCGTCATCGAAGTCAACGCCATGGGCGGCGAGGCCAAGGAATACCAAGTGGTCATCGAGCCCAAGCGCCTGGCCGAATACCGTCTGACCCTGGGCACCATCTACAACGTCCTGCGATCGAGCAGCGCCAACATCGGCGGCGGCTACATCGAAAAGAACCGCGAGTCCTACGTCATTCGCGGCGAAGCGCAGTACCGCGATCTGCGCGACATCGGCAACACCGTGATCAAAAGCGACACCGATGGCACGCCGGTCCTGCTCAGGCAGCTTGGCAGCGTGAAGCTGGGACCGGCCCTGCGCTTCGGCGTCGTCACCAAGCACGGCAAGGGCGAAATCGTCGCTGGCACCGTGATGATGTTGATCGGCCAGAACTCGCGTCAGGTCGTGCACAACGTCAAAAAGAAGCTCGATGAAATTGGCCGCGACCTGCCGGCGGGCGTGCGCATCGCGCCCTACTACGACCGCGCCGAATTCATCGACCGCATGCTCAAGACGGTGTTCATCAACCTGGGTGAAGGCGCGGCCCTGGTGGTGTTGGTCTTGTTCCTGACGCTGGGCACGCTGCGCGGCAGCCTGATCGCGGCGCTGGCCATTCCACTTTCGATGGGCGTCGCCGTCATCGGTATGGTGCGCCTGGGCGTGGTCGGAAACCTAATGTCGCTGGGCGCCATCGACTTTGGTCTGCTGGTCGACGGATCGATCGTCATGCTGGAAGCGGCGATCGTCAGCCTGGCTGCGCTGCCCAAGAACGCCCGTGATCAGGTGCCAAGCGTCATCGCCAAGTCCATGGGGCAGAGCGCGCGCGCCGTCACCTTTGCCGTCGCCATCATCCTGATGGTGTACCTGCCGCTGATGGCCTTGGAAGGGGTCGAAGGGCGCATGTTCAAGCCGATGGCGATCACGGTGGCGCTGGCTCTGTTCGGCGCGCTGCTCTTCACGCTGACCGTGTTTCCGGCCCTGGCCTCGGTGGTGCTGCGGCCCGGTGGAAGTGGCCATGGCTCGACGGAAAACAACGAGGCGCATGGGCACAGCGGCGGCATTTGGGCGCGACTTGGGCGACTGTATCAGCGCCATCTTGCGATCGTGCTGCAGCATCCCAAGCGCGTGCTGCTGGCCAGCGGGATCCTGTTCGCACTGACGGGCCTTGCATCGTGGGGCTTGGGCGCCGAATTCGTCCCGCGCCTTGACGAAGGCGAGCTGTCGCTGGACATCAAGCGCCTGCCCTCCATTTCGATCAGCGAAGCGCAGCGCCTGGGCACGCAGGGGGAAGACGTGCTGGCCCGCTTTCCCGAGGTGCGCTCGATCGTCACGCGCACCGGTCGCGCCGAAGTCGCCACCGATCCGGTCGGCCCTGACGAGACCGAGGTCATGGTCAAGCTGGCCAACAAAGAGTCCTGGACCACCGCGCACGACCTGGATGCCCTGGGTGAAGCGATCAAACACGCCGTCGAAAAAGAAGTGCCGGCGACGTTTGTGTCGGTGTCGCAGCCCATCGAAGATCGCGTCAATCAGCTGTTGTCGGGCTCGCGCGCCGACGTCGTGGTCAAGGTGTTCGGCAACGATCTGTCGACGTCCAAAGCGCTGGCCGATCGCATCGGCGCAATCTTGCGCACAGTGCCAGGCACCGGCGATCTGCGCGTGCAGCGCGTGCTGGGCTTGCCGCTGCTCAACGTCAAAGTCGATCGCAAGCGAGTGTCGCGCTATGCCATTCCCGCCACCGAGATCCTGGATACGGTGCAGGCCTCGCGCGTGGGTCTGAATGCGGGGCAGGTGTTTGAAGGACCGCGGCGCTTCCCGCTGAAGCTGCTCTTGCCGCCGGCCCAGCTAACGCCAGAGTCGTTCGGCGAAGTGCTGGTCGGCAGCGAAGACGGTCACTTGGTGCCCTTGGCG
>JAYRFD010000894.1:0-7670 GCA_041908565.1 Polyangia bacterium
CGCCCCGTCGAGCGCACGCCAGTTCCCAGGGCCGCCTCGATCACATCGAGGACCTTGCTGGGCGTAAGCGAGTAAAAATATTCCATTGCGGCTCCTGCCTGCGCACCAAGCGATGCGGCGGCGGCGTATGGTTGCGGTTCTTTCCTCCCGTTTGCAACCGTCGGCTGTTCGGGTCGTGCTGGATGGCAAGTGCGGGGCGCGGAACCGGATGACGATGACCCCAAAGACCGAAGCCCCAATGGCGGACACGACCGAACAGGCGACCGAACAGACGATCGAAAAGCAGGTGTGGATCGCGGTCTCTCCCGTCGCTGTTTGGCAGGTGCTGACCGATCGAGCGCAGATCCATCGCTGGCTGGCAGAGCCACAGGTTGCTGCGCAGCTCGAGACGACGTGGCAGGTCGGCAGCCCGATCGTGATCCGCGGCGTGCATCACGTGCCGTTTGAAGCGCGCGGCACGGTGCAGGTCTGCGATCCGCCGACGCGGCTGTGTTACAGCCAGCTCAGCTCGCTGTCTGGTTTGCCCGATGTGCCGGAAAGCTATGCCCAGATCGCGTTTGCGCTGCGCTTGCTCGATCCAGCGACCGACGGCGGTACGCAGCTGCAGCTGACCATAAAGCGCTGCGCGACCGAAGCGATCTACAAGCACCTGGAGTTCTATTGGGGAACGACGCTGCGGCTGATCAAGGCAATTGCTGAAGAAGCGACGGCGCAACCAGAGCAGGCGCTGAAGAGCTAGCCGTAGACCAAAAGAGCGTCGACGGGCAGCTCGCCCAGCAGGCGGCGACCGGACAGGAAGGCTAGCTCGATGACGAACAGGTGGCCGACGACGTCGGCTCCCAGGCGCTGACACAGGCGAGCGGCGGCCGCGGCGGTGCCTCCGGTGGCCAGGAGATCGTCGATGATCACGACGCGCTCGCCAGCGACGGCGTCTTCGTGCATTTCAAGAACGCCGCTGCCGTATTCCAGCGTGTACTCTTCGCGAAGCACGCGATAGGGCAGCTTGCCAGGCTTGCGCACGGGCACCACGCCGATGCCCAGGCGATCGGCCAGCGGTGCCGCAAACAAGAAGCCGCGCGACTCGATGCCGACCAAGCGCGTCGGAGACAGCGGCTTCAGGCGTTCCTCCATCAGTCCCAGCGTGGCCTGAAAGGTCGCCGCGTCCGACAGGATCGGCGTGATGTCTTTGAACAAGATGCCGGGCTTGGGAAAGTCGGGGATGTCGCGCACCTGCTTGGCGATGCGCGACAGAGCGTCGGCGGAATGGGGGGCCGGCTGGCGACCGGTTGGCTTGTCTGCGTCGGCGGACATCGGAGTTCCTTCTGAAACGGTGCAAGGGGCTGGTCAGCGACGGGCGGTGAGGCATGTGGACACCCGGGCCGCCGTCAGAACAACCAGGCCAGTATGCCCGAAACCGACATGGATTCGCGGCGCTTTGTGGTCGGGATACGTCGGGTCGGGCGCGCGGTGAAGTCAGGCAAGCAACGGCTGCGATCGGCGTTTTCGATCCGCTGGGTCTGGCCGATGCGGGATCGCGTGGGCTGGCGGCCTTACTCGCTGCGTGGGGCGGACTGCCAGGGCTCTGGAAGGTGGCGGATGCTCCAGGTGGGGCGACGCGTCAGGTAGCGATCGGGATCGCTGCGGAAGCGGGCAAGCTCGCGGCGCAGCGGCTCGTCTTCGTCGGCAGAAAGCACAGATGGATCGGCGCCCAGCACATGCCAAAGGACCGGGTGTACGCGGTGGCGATGCCACTCCATCACGTCGGATTCAGCATCCAAGCGATGGGCCGACGTGTCGCGATCGGCGTCGCTGCGACGTGGATCGTGCTCGGCCGCCTGCGTGACGCGTTCGAAAAGACCGCTTAGCGCTTCGCGGGCGATCAGCGCTTGCTCGCGCAGCGGCAGGCGCTTCCACACTTCCCAGAACAGCGTCTCGGGCTCGATGAAGTCGCTTTGGATGCGGCCGGCTGACTCGTCGCGGTTTAGCTCGAACGCTTCGCTGCGAAGCTGGTTCAGGCGCTCGTGCGCGCCCAAGCGCAGCAGGGTGTCTTCGGCATCGGCCAGCAGCTGATCTTGCAGCAAGCGCAGGCGCGGCTTTACGCGCGGGTGACGCTGCAGGTACTGCGCGCGGTGCACTTCCAGCAGGATCGACTCGACGAAGTCGCGTGCGCTGGTACAGCCGTACTGTCCGCGGATCTCGAAGCTGGCTTCGTCGTACAGCATGGTGTGGTTCAGCGCGGCCGACAGCGGAGGAACCGCATCTTTGTCCAGCACCTCGCCGCTTTTGACGTGGTATTCGCCGCGGATGCGCAGGCGGTTCAGGTTGGCTTCGCTGTAACGCATCACCTGATCCGGGCGATAACCCAGCGAGTCCGGATGCGCCCCCTGCCAGTACCCCGGGTGGACGTTCTGGGCCTGCAAGCGCACGGCGCGAGCAAACGCGAAGTTGGTCTGAAACACGTCTTCGCCACTGCCCAGCGGTCCAGCGTCAGACATGCGTTCGGGCATGGGCTGGCCAGCCGGGCCGAAGCCGTAGTCCAGCAGGGCATTTTCGACGCACAGCTGACCAATGGCCGCTGGATGAAACGCGCCGCCCCAGTACTGATCGAAGGTGCGCAGGAAGGCTTCGCGTCGTCGGCCCGTCGCGCGGAAGCTGCGGTCATCGCAGTTGGGGTAGTCGAAGATCCAGGTGGCTAGCTCGGGATGGTTGAAGCGATCGCACAGCGTGTCGCACAGCAAGCTGCCCGTCAGATAGGTCTTGGCAGACAACGAAAACTGGCAGCCACCGTGCGCGATCGAGGGACGCAGTCCCAGCTCTTGCGGTACGTCCCAGACGATCTCTTGCAGGAAGCGCACGAAGCGCGCGTCGTACAGCCAGACCAAGGGCACCGGCTTGATGCTGAATTCGAAGGTCTCGGGATCCAGGCCGAAGCGAACGGTGAAGACGTGATCATCGCCGGCGCAGCGGAAGTGCAGGTTCTGCCGTCGAGCCCCCCACTGATCCAGGTCGCGCTTGCGTTCGACTTCATCGAACAGGCACCAGTCGGCCCCGCGCTTGCGTTCGGCCTGGTACTTCTTGGCGATGGCTTTGGCGACGGCCTTTTCCATGCCCAGGATGTACGGATCGTCGAAGAACGCCGCTTCGGACTCTTCGCTGGCTGCGTTGCGGCGCCAGATCTTCAGCGTCTTTTTGTTGCTGAACGTCGGCTCCATGCCGACCCAGGCGTGACGGAAGTCCAGGGTGTCGGTGCGCAGGACGTCGCCAAGTGCAGCGGTAAACGGCACAGAGGCTGGCTTGCCAGGCATTGGAACCTCGACAACGCGGCAACAAGGCCGCTTCAAGCAAGGGCAGGGCTGGGGCCCGTCTGAAATCAGTGCACCATCAGTACGAAAGGGCCAGGCCAACCGAGCCGGTGCAGACGTGTCCACTTGGACAGCTGGTGTTGCGCTGCGAAGCCGCCACCGCGATCGCTGTGACCGTGCCAGCGGCAATCACACCGACGGCCGCCCAGAACCACCAGCGCTTGTACAAAGGACGCGTATCGGCGGGCGCAGGCGGCGGCTTGTCGACGGGAGCACGCAGGCCACCATCGTAATCGACGCCGCTGTACAGGCGATCGGCCGCCGTGGCCAGCGCCCCCACCTGCGGCACGCTGTTCTGCACGCGCAGGTTGGAGGTTTGCTTGCTGATCAGCTGACGCGATCGCAGATCGTACAGGTGGGCCGACAGCTCCAGATCATCGCCGGTCAGCTTGCGCAGCTTGACGAACACCGTCTGATCCAGAAACAGGGTCTCGCGCAGGTTGTCGACAACGCTGTCGATCGGGCTCTGGCCCATCTGCCCGGCGACCTTGACCACTGCCTGTTCAACCAGCAGGTACTTGTCAGAGCGCGTCAGCTTGCCGACCACCGGCGATCCGCCGCTCTCTTTGACCTGGGCGACGCGCAGCCCGCGCTTGTAGCCCAGCTTCTTGAGCGTGATGTAGTGCTCTCCCACCGCTAGGCCGGGCACCGAAAGCGGCGCGACGCCGATGTAGTCTCCGTCGACAAACACCTGCGCGCCGGTCGGCTCGGACGACACCTGCAGATCGGCCCGTGGCAGCTGGCCCACCTGCTGGCGAGCGGCTTCGACCGCTTCGTTCATCTGCGGCGGCACTTGCGCGGGATCGGCGGTGTAGTTGGGTCGCCAGACGAACAAGCGCTTCAGCGCCTGCTGCATGGCCGGCGTCTTGCCCTTTTGAAAGTGCGCCACCGCAACCGCCATCATGGCGTCGGCTAGCTCTTGCTTCTTGATGTACGGCAGGACGGCGATCAGCTGATCCACAGCGTCGGAAAGCTGTGCGATGGCTCCGTCGATTTCCATCTTGAACAGCGCCTCGCGACCCTTCTGCAGCGTCGTGCGCGCTAGCTCGACTTGATCAAAGGGCATCTCCTGGGCGAACTCGGCCAGGCGCACATCCAGGTCTTTCATGTCCAGGCGCGCGTTCTTGCGCAGCGCTTCACCCAGGTCGCGCTGCACCGCCACCTGCACGTCTTCGGCGACACCCGGGCTGGGCAGCATGGCGATGGTCACGCGCAGTCGACGCGCCTTGGTTGCCGCCGTACCCGTCGCCGCGGCGGCCGGAGCATCCGCACTGGCCAGCCGGACGGGCGTTGTGCCAGTTCCCGACGACGGTCGATCGGCCCAAGCCAAAAGTGGCAGGCCGATCAAAAGGGCGCCCAGCACCAGACCCCAGCTTGGCAAGCCCACCCAGCGCGCGCGGCCAGACATTGCGTCACTCCGTCGGCGCCGGGGTGAAAGAGGGCCGGGCCAAGGCAGGCGCCGGAGGCGTGATTGCATCATCATTGTCCGCTTCCTGGACTGGATGGCGGCCCCAGTCTTTCGATACGGCTGGCAAGGTACGGGTCGTCTTGGGCGTACGACTGCAGCAGCGTCCGCAGCTGCTTGACCAACGGAGAATCGGGGCTGGCCCCCGGCAGGCTGCGCTGCACGACGTCGTCGATTAGCTCTTGCACGGCTTGCGCGGGTGTCAGCGTTCCGCGGCGCAGCTTGTCGATGACGCCCTGCACCCGATCGCTGCTGGCGACCTTCTGGGTTGCCGTGACGGCTTGTGCACCGTCGACTGCACTGGCCGCTGCAACGGCATCGACGCCGGTCGTGGCATCGACACCGCTGACCGCTTGCGCAGCATCAACCGCTGTGGTGGCCGAAAGCGGGCCCGCTTTGCTGACCGATTCGATGGAGCTAGCCCCTTTGCTGCCGACGGGCTGGCCTGACGAGGGGGATCGATTCGCCATGGGACAGTAACTCCTGTTCAGGATATCAAAAGCTGGGGGTGGCTGGGCGTCGCTTTGCGTCGTGCTGGACCGTGCGTCTTGGGGCGGTGGTGGCGGCCAGCCGGGTCGCACAGCATGAATTGCGATGGGCCGGCCGGCAGACCGTGCTTAGGTTACGGGCATGTCTTCCCAGATACATCCCACAGGATCCGCCGACGCGGGGGCTGGTTCTGCACATTCGTCTTCGGCGCCGGATACGGCTGCAGCTGCCGACGGAGAAGCGGCACTGGCCATGGACCCGATCTGTGGCATGTGGGTGAACAAGCAGGCTCCCAAAGGCGGCACGTTTTCGTATCGCGACGTCACTTACTACTTCTGCAATCCGCGCTGCTGCGCCAAGTTTTCTGCCGATCCGGAGCACTTTCTTGCATCGCCGCCCGTGCCCAGGCCGCGTCCGGGCAGCCAGGCTCCGTCGGGGAATGCGCAGGCAGCGGCGACAGCGACCTTGCCTTCGACCGCGCCCCCGATTGCCCCCGCTGCCCCAAATGCAGCGCAGGCGAGCCCAACCTACATCTGCCCGATGTGTCCCGAAGTCAACGAGTCCCGCCCCGGCCCCTGTCCGGTCTGCGGCATGGCATTGGAAGCGCAGATCGTCTCTCTGTCGACGGAATCCGAGGGACCTGATCCCGAGCTAGCGGCGATGACGCGGCGCTTTTTTGTCGCGGCGCCCTTGGCCCTGGCCGTGCTGATCGTGGCCATGGGACCGATGTGGTTTCCGTCGCTGCTACACGGACTTCCGGGCTCTGTAGGACCGGCCTTGGGTTGGCTGCAGGCGATCTGTACGGCCGGCGTCCTGGTGGCGGGCTGGCCGCTTTGGCAACGCGGGGTCTCATCGCTGCGCACGCGCAACCTGAACATGTTTACGCTGATTTTCTTGGGCACCGGCGCGGCCTTTGTCTTCAGCATGGCCTTTCTGCTGCTGCCGGGACTGGGGGCGCGGTTTTCCCACGGAGGCCACGCCGATCACGCGCCGCTGTACTTTGAATCGGCCGCGGTCATCACGGCGCTGGTGCTGCTGGGCCAAGTGCTGGAGCTTCGCGCCCGGCAGCGCACCGGCGATGCGATCCGGGCGCTTTTGGGGCTGCAGCCGCGACAGGCCCGGCGGATCGACGCCGACGGTCGCGAGCACGAGGTCGATATCGCAGCGCTCTTGCCCGGCGATCGCCTGCGTGTGCTGCCCGGGCAGAAGGTTCCCGTCGACGGTCGCATCAGCGAAGGCGACAGCACGATCGACGAGTCGATGCTAACCGGCGAGCCAATCCCCGTCAGTCGTCGCGTCGGCGATCGCGTGCATGCCGGCACCGTCAATGGCAACGGCAGCCTGATCGTGCAGGCCCTGCGGGTCGGCAGCCAGACGCTGCTGCAGCAGATCGCTCTGCAGGTGGCGCAGGCGCAGCGCAGTCGGGCACCGATTCAGCGCTTGGCCGATCGCGCATCGGCGGTGTTTGTTCCCGGCGTCGTCGCGGCGGCCCTGCTGGCGGCGCTGGCCTGGCTGACGCTTGGATCCGGGGGGCCCGTCGCTCGGCTGGGGATGGCGGTATTTTCTGCAGTGTCGGTGCTGATTGTCGCGTGCCCCTGCGCGCTGGGCTTGGCGACGCCGATGTCGATCGCGGTGGCCAGCGGGCGCGGGGCCAAAGCGGGTGTCCTGGTGCGCAGTGCCGAAGCCCTCGAGCGCTTGGCCGCAGTTGACACCCTGGTCTTTGACAAGACGGGCACACTGACCCAAGGCAAGCCGCAGGTGGTATCGACGTTTACCGTCGGAAATTCGGGTCAGGCCGGGGTGGATGAAGCCGCGCTGCTGTCGCTGGCCGCCGCGCTTTCAGGCGCCAGCGAGCACCCGCTTTCGCTGGCTCTGCGGACGGCTGCGCAAGAACGGGGCCTGCATCCGCCCGTCGCAACCGATGTTCAAGCGATCCCGGGGCGTGGTCTGCAGGGTCGAGTCGGGACCGCGCGCTGTCGCTTGGGCAGCGCTGCGTACATGCAAGCCGAAGGCATCGACACCCACGCGGCCGACACGGCCGTGGCGGCCTGGCAAGCGGAGGCTCGAACCTGCGTGTTTGTCGCCAAAGATGACTCGCTGGTCGGCGTGATCGCGCTGGTCGATCCGGTGAAAGACAGCGCCGCAGGAGTCTTGCGATCGCTGTCGCAGGCCGGCCTGCGCTTGGTGGTGGCCAGCGGGGACAGCCCAGCGGCCGTCGCTGCGCTCGCGCGTGAGCTAAGCCTGCCAGCCGGCGATGTACACGGCGGCAAGTCACCGCACGAAAAAGCGGCGCTGATTAAGCAGCTGCAGGCGCAAGGTCGTCGCGTGGCCATGGCGGGAGACGGCATCAACGA
>JAYRFD010000895.1:0-8206 GCA_041908565.1 Polyangia bacterium
AACACCACCGGCGCCGTCAACCGCATGGTCGAGCCGTTCGTGCAGAAGCGCAGCCGCGATCAGTTCAACTTCCTGGCCTATGCCGTGTCGGCCCGCGAGTTCGCCTTCAATGTCCCCAAGCTGATGCGGGCGCAGTTGCCGCTGGACCATGGCTCGCTGCCGTCGTGGCTGCTTCAGCCGCGCAACCTAGTGCGCCTTCTGCGCGGACAGATGAAGGACCTGCCCGCCGATCCGCGCTACGTCAATCACCCCGCCCAGTCCCTGCGCATCGAGACCCCCGAGCCCGTCTTCACCCTGGACGGCGAAGTCCTGCCGCTTGGCCCCACCGATGACACCGCAGCCGACGCTGCAGCAGCCAGCGCGCTGTCCCACACCCTGGAAGTCCGCCTCGGCCCCAGCCTCCAGCTCGCCACCATCAACCCGACGCCGTAGCGACGCCAAGCTCAGATACCTAGACATCACCGCATAGGGCATCGCAGCCGAGGGCAGATGACGGCACAGGAAGCCTCTGACCCGGCGCGTCCAAGGACGGCAAAGATCCAAAGGGGCCTGGTCCAGCAGGGGAACGCAGGCCGGGCGAACGGCGCAGCTTGGCGGGTCGGATGAGGTAGGTCGCTGACGGGAAAAACAATTTTGCCAAGCTCGCAGGCCGCGTTGTAAGCTTCGACCTCTGCCGTCCCCAAACAGGGGAATGGAGTGTGAAGCGCGGCTGTTGACCTGCTCATTTCATGCGTACCCTGCGTGACCGAAGCGACGAAGAGCCGTCATTCATCACCCCGCCTGGGCCCACCCTTCCGATCCAGACATTCAAAGGACCGTACAGAGAGGTTCAAGTATGAACAAGACCACCGCCATTCTGGGCACCCTTGCCGCCCTGATCATCGGGTTCTTCATAGGCAAGGCCACCGTCTCCGACCAGCCGTCCGACAAAGCGGGGCCGGCACTCAAGTCCGCCGCCCCAGATCCGTCGGTCGAGCGCTTCAAGGTTCCCGTCGGCAATGCCCCGGTTACCGGCGCCCAGGGGGCCAAGGTCACCATCCTCGAGTTCTCTGACTACCAGTGCCCGTACTGCTCGCGCGTGGAACCAACGATCGAGCAGATCAAGCGCACGTACGGCAAGGACGTCCGCGTGGCGTTCAAGCACAACCCGCTGCCTTTCCACCCGCAGGCGGCGCCGGCCGCCCGCGCAGCCATGGCGGCGCGAGAGCAGGGCGACGACAAGTTCTGGGCCTATCACCGCAAGCTGTTCGAAGGGCAGCAGACGCTGGATGACCAGCACTTCGAGCAGTGGGCGCGCGAGCTGGGACTAAACGTCGACAAGTGGAAGAACGACATCGCGCAGAACCGTGCTCGGTACGACCAGCAGATCCAGGCCGACCAGAACGAAGCGGCGAAGTTCGGAGCGCGCGGCACGCCCAGCTTCTTCATCAACGGCCGTCCGCTGTCGGGCGCCCAGCCCTTCGACGCCTTCCAGAAGATCATCGACGAAGAAATGGGCACGGCGGAAAAGGCCCTGCGGGCCGGCGCCAAGCCGGAAAACCTGTACGCGACGCTAATCCAAAATGCCAAGGATGGTGCGGCCGCTCCCGAAGCGCCCAAGCCGCCCCCGTTCCAGCTGCCGGATCCCAAGATCGTCTACAAGGTCCCGACGGGCAACTCGCCGCAGAAGGGCCCGGCTGGCGCCAAGGTCACCATCATCGAGTATTCGGACTTCCAGTGCCCGTTCTGCTCGCGCGTGATCCCGACGCTCAAGAAGCTGCACGAAACGTATCCCAACGATGTGCGCGTGATCTTCAAGCAGAACCCGCTGTCGTTCCACGAAGACGCCCACCTGGCCGCCCAAGCCACGCTGGCCGCTGAAGAGCAGGGCAAGTTCTGGGAGATGCACGACAAGCTGTTTGAAAACCAGCGCGCTCTTAAGCGACCGGACCTGGAAAAGTACGCCGCTGAGCTGGGCCTGAACATGGACAAGTTCAAGGCCGCCCTGGACAGCGGTCGCTTCAAGGCCCGCGTCGATGAGGACGCCGCAGAAGCCGCCAAGTTCGGCGCGCGTGGCACCCCCAGCTTCTTCATCAACGGCAAGCCCTTCCGCGGTGCGCAGCCCTTCGACAACTTCAAGAAGGTCGTCGACAGCGAGATCGAATTCGCCAACAAGAAGCTGCAGGAAGGCGTCGCGGCCAGCGCTCTTTACGCCGAGCTGACCAAGGACGGCAAAGACAAGGCCGAGGAGCCCAAGCCCCCGACGCAGGCCGCCGAGGCCGATGACAAGACCGTCTACAAGGCGATGGTCGGTGATGCGCCGGTCAAGGGACCGCGCGATGCCAAGGTGACCATCGTGATGTGGTCTGACTTCCAGTGCCCGTTCTGTTCGCGCGTCGAGCCGACGGTCAACAAGATCGTCGAGACCTACGGCAAGGACGTGCGCGTGGCCTTCAAGCAGCTACCGCTGCCCTTCCACGACAAGGCGCACCTGGCGGCGGAAGCGTCGCTGGCCGCGCACGAGCAGGGCAAGTTCTGGGAGATGCACGCCAAGCTGTTCGAGAACCAGAAGGCTCTCGACCGCGCGTCGCTGGAAAAGTATGCCGAAGAGCTGGGCCTGAACATGGGCCGCTTCAAAGCCGCGCTGGACACCGGCAAGTACAAGGACAAGGTCGACGAGGAGCTGAAGGAAGGCAACAAGATCGGCGCCAATGGCACGCCGGCCTTCTTCATCAACGGTCGATCGCTGTCGGGCGCGCAGCCGTTTGAAGCCTTCAAGGCCAAGATCGACGCGGCACTGGTCGAAGCCACCGAGCTGATGAAGAAGCGACGCGTCCCGGCGACTCGCATCTACGAAGAGCTGATGCGCGACGCCAAGGAAGCAGCGGCGGCCCCCAAGGGCGGCGAGGAAGAAGACGACAAGACGGTCTATCAGGTGACGCCGGGCAACGGCCCCAGCTTCGGCCCGACGAATGCCCCGGTCACCATCGTCGAGTTTTCCGACTTCCAGTGCCCGTTCTGTTCGCGCGTGGTGCCGACGATCAAGAAGATCAAAGAGACCTACGCCAACAAGGTGCGCATCGTGTGGCGCAACTACCCGCTGCCCTTCCACCAGCAGGCGCCGCTGGCGTCCGAGGCGGCTATGGCCGCCAATGCCCAGGGCAAGTTCTGGGAGATGCACGACAAGCTGTTTGAAAACCAGAAGGCGCTCGATCGCGCGTCGCTGGACAAGTACGCGCAAGAGCTGGGTCTGGACATGACGCGCTTCAAGGCGGACCTGGATTCGAACCGCTACAAGGGCGATGTCGATGCTGACTTCAAGTACGGCAGCAGCCTGCCCGGTGGCGGCATGGGCACGCCGACCTTCTTCATCAACGGGCGCAAGATCGCCGGCGCCTATCCGTTCGAAAAGTTCGACGAGATGATCAAGGCCGCCCTCGCTGAAGCCGACAAGGCGCCCGCCAAGAAGCGCCGCTAGTCCCCGCCTTGGGATGCGACCGCCCCGCGCGGTCCGTCACCCCTCCGCCGTTCCCCCCGCACTTCCGCTGCACATCCCCGCATCGACCCCACCACGCCGAGCACCGATCCTTCGATCGTGTGCTGTGCGGGGTCGCGTGCTACGTACGCGCCGTCGGTTAGGCTCGCAGCGGGCTTGCGGGTGATGTGTCTTTCGGGCCCGACGAGGGGCCGGCCGATGCGGTCTTTCGACGCGGCCACGCAAGGACTCCCAAGCCCGCACAGGCCACGCCCAAAAGACAAAGCGCCCCCAGCAGGAACAGCAACGCGGACCGAGACTCGGGCGCGACGCGAAATGGACCGATCTGCGTCAAGGCCAGCGCGGACACGGGCAGATTAACCGCCTGCGTCGACAGAACGCTGACATCTTGTGCATCCAGGCCGGGGACCGCGTGTGCAACAAGCTGGGCGATCTCGGCCGACGACACCGAAAGAGGCGCCCGCAGCTTCAGATACACCGCCGCGCTGGGACGCAGCGATCCTTGGCTTGAAAGCGGCTCGGGCTCGGGCAACGCCAGGTGAACGCGCGCTTCGCTGACCTCGGGCATGCGCTCCAGCGTCTCGGCCACGGCTGCGCTATGGGCCGCTGCCTCTTCAGCCCGCTGAGACGAAGGCAAGAACAGCAGCTTGCTGCTGCCCGCCACGCTGGCTTCCGGTGGACGCGGCAGGCCGCGATCGGCGAGCAAGGCCAGCGCGCGCGTCTCGTCACTGCGCGGCACCGACAAAGCAAAGGCACCAGGCCGACCGCCACTTCCGCGCTGCTCGATGCGCTTTTCGGCGTGAATGCCGGCCGCCCGCAAGGCCAGCAAAGACTCGCTGGCCCGTCGCTCACTTAGGTCGTGATAGATGTCGACATTGCAGGCCGCAGCCAGCCCCGATGCCAAAAGCAGCAAGCGAAGCGAACCCCTTGGCCTTGTTCGGCAAACCACCCGTTCATGCTAGTGGCGATCGCCTGGCCTTGGGAACTGCTTCTGCAGGATCGACCGGAGCAACCCCGCGCAAGCGACGCAGCGCGCACGGGCACAAGGCCGCTGCGTCCGCCCCTGGCATTTCCCCCACGCAGACGGGGCTTTTCTTGTGCCGGCATCTGGGCCTAGGATGGGCCAACGTGTCCATCTCAACCAACCTGAAGAACCCCCGGCTGTGCCAGCCTGCGCGGTCCTAAGGTCCCCGGGGGAAACCGCATGTCGATCGATGCGTCTTTTGCGCCACCGTCAAGACGCAGCACCCCTGGGTCTGGCCTGCCAGCAGAGTGGCTGGGCCCACGCTTCTTGCCGACCGCGCTGACCCTTGTCGCGCTGTTCGAGTTTCTGACCAATCGAGTCCTTTCGCCTCTGTCGGGGGCGGTGCTGGGCACCGTGCCTGGCAGCCCCTTGGCCGCGGTCATCGGCGCGCTCAGTCGCTTTGGGCAGAACCTGGCGGCCGTGCTGGGGGTTATCGTCGTCAGCTCGCTGCTGCTTTCCGCCCTGCGTCCGGGCGGCGCAGCCAGCCATCCGCTGGGCCGCATCAGCATCGTGCTGATGGGCGGGTTGGCAATGCTGCTTTCGACGCTGATGACGCTGGCACCGGACTCTCTGTCGGCGGCCGGCTTCTTGAAGCGCGCGCAGTGGCTGCTGCAGCTTTCGTCGGTGTGCGTCGCCATGCTGGTGGCGATGGGGGTCCTGCAGCGACGAGGCCCATCCGGCATCCAGAAGCTGGGCATCGTCCTTCTGATGCTGCCGGCGCTGTTTCAGCTGGAAATCCAGTGGGGCGTCATGACCGCCTCGGGCTCACTGCAGCGCTACGGGCTTTTGACGCTTTTGTACGGACCGCTTCTGGCGATGGCGACCTTGGCCATGGGCTCGCTGTGCCTGTCGGTGTGGCGTCCCGCTCGTCCGGCGCCGGCGTTTTGGGCCCTGGGCTTTGGCGTCAGCGCGGCGCTGGTCATGGCCGTGGTCATCTTCATGTGGTCGGCCACGGCACTGCGCCTGATCTACATGTCGTTCGACCTACGGCTGCCCATGCGCTTTGAAGCCCAGACGCTGTACCTGCTGTGCCTAACGGCCTGGGTTTATTCCGTCGCGGGCCTGTTCTTCAGCGGCCGTTCCAGCACGTCCAGCGAGCGCATGCGAGGCCTGGGTCTGCTGCTGCTGGGTCTGGCGGGCTGTCAGGCGCGAACGCTGCCACAGATGATGTTCTTCTTGGCCGGCCTGTTGTGCGCGGCCGAGGGCGTCCTGTTTCAGCCGGTCCGCCGTGCCGTCCTGCGTCGCAGCGACGACAGCGAAAGCCACGCCAGCACGACGCCAAGCGCGCCATAACCTGCGCTCGACTGCGGCCCGGTCGCACCGCCCCCCAGAGCACTGCAGCCCGCCGCGGTCATCGGAATGCAAGCAGCCCCGATGGGCAGGCCATCCCGGCCCTTGGTTGCAGTGACGGCTTGGTCGCGATTTGCAGCCTGCGGGCAGTTGTCGCAGGCGTCTCCGATTCCGTCGTGGTCGCTGTCCTTCTGGCTGACGTTGGACAGGGCCGGACAGTTGTCACAGGCATCGCCCACGCCATCGCGATCCGCATCGGCTTGGCTGGCGTTGGGCAGGCATAGACAGTTGTCGCGCACATCGGGTGTGCCGTCGCCGTCCTGATCACCCGTCAAGCTGGGCGAGCCCGGGCACGCATCGCAGGCATCCCCCAGCTGATCGCTGTCTCGATCGGCCTGATCGGCATTGCTGGTCAGCGGGCAGTTGTCGCAGCTATCGCCGACGCCATCTCCGTCGCTGTCTGACTGATCGCTGTTGCTGATGCTGGGACAGTTGTCACAGCCGTCGCCAAAGCCGTCCCCGTCGCTGTCTTTGGCCAGCATGTCGGAACAGCTAGCCGCCTGGCCACTGCGCGGAGCGGCGTAGTCATCGCACTTTCGCGTCGGCGAAGCGGTCAAGCGCGTGCAGCTATTGCCATTGGCCAGAAAGTGAACGCAGTCCTTGCCAGGCGCGCTTGGATCCTGCTCCAGCGCTCGCGGGATGCCGTTGCAGTTGACGTCCTCGGCCAGCGCCGCGCGTGGACCGGACGCCACGAACAACAGTCCCAGCAGCAGTCCAAGCGACAGGCCGGACGGCCACAGGGACGGCGGCCGGCGCGACAGCAGCCAGTCGGCGGGGGACGAGGAATCGGGGCAGCGGCAAGACATCGCGGGCTCCTGCTAGTGGCACGGGTGCGGCGGTGTAACTGCTCTTTTTGTCAGAGTAAAACAAGTTATATCCAATACAAAACTTGTGAAATAATAACCGTGCCAACTTTCCGGCGGACCGTCTGGCACGCGACCCTGGCGCGCCTTCTGCGGTCGGTCCGGAGGGTCGACGCAATCGCCAGGTCGGAGGGAACCGCTTGTCACGCCGTCGCTTCAGCCATCTGCTCACCGCCATCTGCACTGTCGCCGCGATGTTCGTTGGAAGCACCGAGCAAACGGCGCACGCGCAGATGGATCGCAACAACTTCAACACGCCCACCTGGGATCTTCAGCTGTTCCGGCCAGCCATCGACTCGCGTGGCTATGTGACGGTCAACACGGCTCGCACGCTGGGCCACTTGGAGTTTTCGCTGGGCCTGGTCGGCACCTGGGCCTTCCAGCCGCTGCACATGCAGCTAGACGCAGGCCAGCAGTATCCGGGCGGCTTTCCCGTCTCCAACCGCCGCACATTTTCCGTCGATCACTTGATCACGCCGCAGCTGCAGTTCGCGATCGGCCTGTTCAAGTATGTCGAGGTCGGCATCGGCATTCCGGTCGGCATCGCCATCGGCAAGCGCCAACGCTGCGCCGGCAATACCGACGACTGCACCGGCTACGAGAACATGGGCACCGTCGATCAGCTGCGTTATTCGCAGGTCATGATCGGCGACCTGCCGATCCACATTAAGGGCAAGTTCATCGACCCGCTGGCCGGCTGGAGCAAGCGCTTCGGCGTCGGCGCCCTGCTGTCGGTCTACCTGCCCATTTCGCGCTGGGCCAACAACGCGGGCTATCAGACGTTCCTGGGCGAAGGCAATGTCACCCTGCGCCCGCAGCTGATCGTCGAACGCGACTGGGATGCCGGTCGTCGCTTCCGCACGGCGATCAACGTCGGCGCGCTTGTGCGCTTCGGCACCGAGACATTCACCGATGTCGGCAAGATCATCCCGCTGCGCAACAGCGACATCTGCTATCCCGCCGACACGTTGACCGATCCGGCCACCCTGCCCTGCGGCACGGGGCTCAGCCGATCGCTGGGTACGCAGCTGAACTATTCGTTGGCGCTGTCGGCGGCGCTGGTCAAAGACCGCTTTGACCTGCTGGCCGAGGTGTTCGGCTACGCGGATCTGGTCGGCAACGACAAGGCCTTCCCCCTGGAAGTGCTGGGCGCGGCCAAGGTCTATCTGGCCCAGAACTCGTACTTCTTGTTCGGGGCCGGCGCCGGCGTCATCGGCAACGGTGGCGAGCACACCGGCAGCCCGCGCGTCCGCGCCTTCCTGGGCTTCATCTACGAGCCGCGCATTGGCGACCGCGATGGCGACGGCATTCCCGACAGCGCGGACCAGTGCCCGGATCAACCGGAAGACAAGGACGACTTCGAAGACTCGGATGGCTGTCCCGATCTGGACAACGACAACGACGGCGTGCCGGACAGCAAGGACAAGTGTCCGATGGTCAAGGGCACGTGGGAAAGCCGAGGCTGCCCGACCGATGAAGATCGCGACGGCGATG
>JAYRFD010000896.1:0-1941 GCA_041908565.1 Polyangia bacterium
CCTATGCCCAGCTCGACGAGCGTGCGAATCACCTGGCTGCCACCTTGCGCCGATTGGGCGCGGGCCCCGATGTCCTTGTCGGCCTGTTCCTGGATCGATCGATCGAGATGGCGGTGGCGGTGCTCGCGGTGCTGAAGGCCGGTAGTGCCTACGTGCCACTTGACCCTGCTTATCCCCGTGACCGGCTAGCCTTTCTTTGCGCAGATACGCAAGCGCCCATCGTACTGACGCAACAGCACTTGCTGGCGCAGCTTCCAGGAACGGCGGCCTGCACGTTGTGCATCGATCACGGCCTGCCCCAGTTGATGCCCGATACCGACGGAAGCTCAAGCCAAGAGGCGGAACTCACCACATCGGCAGCAAAGCCGCATCACCTTGCGTACGTCATCTACACCTCGGGCTCGACGGGGCAACCCAAGGGCATCTGCCTGCCACACCGCGCGCTGGTGAACCTGATCTGCTGGCACCAACGCACGCTGCTGCCAGGGGCGCGCACGCTGCAGTTTGCATCGCTGAGCTTCGATGCCAGCTTCCATGAAATGTTCGCGGCCTGGTACACCGGCGGCTCGGTCTATCTGATTAACGAATCAATGCGTCGCGATGTGCAGGCCCTGTCGCGCTTCATCCAGACCGAAGGCATTGAAAAAGTGATCCTGCCCGTCGTCGTCCTGCAACAGCTGGCCGAGCAG
The DNA here is from genome assembly GCA_041908565.1 of Polyangia bacterium. GTDB lineage: Bacteria > Myxococcota_A > Polyangia > Palsa-1104 > JAEUJZ01 > JAEUJZ01. The sequence goes on from JAYRFD010000896.1 coordinate 690, forward strand.
CACCGAGAGGATGCCACCGCGTTGCGAAGCCTGCGCGAACTGACCACGACCGGGGAACAGCTGCACATCACGCCTGCCATCGTTCAGCTGTTTGACCGACTGCCCAACTGCACGCTGCACAATCACTATGGTCCGTCAGAAACACACGTCGTGACGGCACTGCAGCTTCCGCGCGATCCACATACGTGGGTTTCGCATCCAAGCATCGGCGCGGCGATCGACAACTGCACGACGTACATCTTGGATCGCTATGGACAGCATGCTCCCGTCGGTGTGGTGGGTGAGCTGTATCTGGGGGGCGTCTGTCTGGCGCATGGCTACCTGCGTCGCCCAACACTGACGGCAGAGCGATTCATTGATGGTCTGCCGCAGGTCGGACTGAACGAACGCTTGTATCGCACCGGCGATTTGGCTCGGCGGCGAGCGGACGGCTCCATCGACTTTCTGGGGCGCATCGATCACCAGATCAAGCTGCGCGGCTTTCGCATCGAACCAGGCGAAATCGAGGCACAGCTTGCAGCCCATCGCGAGATCGCAGAGGCCGTGGTCATCGTGCGCGAGGATGTCCCCGGCGATCGACGACTTGTGGCCTATGTGGTTCCGCATCCCGATTCGACGCCAAGTCGCGCGGGCCTGCGGGCGTACCTTCGTGCGCGTCTTCCGGAATACATGGTTCCGGCCAGCATCGTCATCGTGCCGCGAATGCCCCTGAATGCGAACGGCAAGGTTGATCGAAGGGCACTGCCTGTTCCCGAACGCGCACGTCCAGATCTAGCCACAGCCTACGTCGCCCCAGGCAGTGAGCTTGAGATCGCGCTGAGCGAGATCTTCGCGAATGCGCTGCAGATCGAAGGAATTGGTGTGGACGACAGCCTGCTTGCCCTGGGTGGCGATTCGTTGACGGCGATGCGGATCTTGGCGCGCGCCCGGCAGCAGTTCGGTGTCGAGATTCCGTACGACATGCTTTTTGCTTCACCGACCGTGGCCGCGGTGGCGCGCTTGGTCGCGCAGCTTCAAGCGGCACAGCTTGCTGCTTCAGCATCCGCCAAGGGCCGAACGCAGTGCTCGGCTCTGCTGCCGAGTGCGCGCCAGGACGCACGTCTGTCCTTTGCGCAGGAACGCATGTGGTTCCTGGACAAGCTGGATCCTGGCAGCCCGCTGCAGACCTGCTTCTATGCCTTTCGTCTGCGAGGACCGCTGAACCAGCCGGCCCTGTCAGCCAGCGTGCAAGGGCTGATTCAAAGACACGAGA
>JAYRFD010000897.1:0-3359 GCA_041908565.1 Polyangia bacterium
AGAAAGATCGCCGGAGCCGAGCGCCGAGCCGGTCCTGCCGCAAGTCATTGTGGCCCAGCCTGACGCCCGGATCGGTCGTGATGGCGATTTGAACGACTATACGGGACGCGCCTCGCGCGTCGTCGACGGCGATACGTTTTATCTCGAAGGGCTCTCGACCCGTATTCGCTTATGGGGCGTTGACGCGCCGGAGCGGTCGGAACAGGGATATGACGACGCGACGGAAACGCTCGCTGCCTTGGTCGCCAGCGAAAGAGCGGCCGCCGTGCGCCGGCTGTTTTCCGCGCTGCACGAAGAAGCCCCCAGCCTGTACCCAGCCCCGTCCTTTGACCCAGAGCCACCGCAGCTGGCCGACCTGCGCATGGATCTTGGCGAGGTCGGAGCCGACGAACAGGTCGCCGTGGAAGTGGTGCGCGGCTGGCTGGCGGTCACCGGGCCCTGGGCGACATCGGCGCTGGCAGCGGCTCTGCAGCTGCCCGTCGATCGCGTGCTGGCCGCGCTTCTGCGTCTGGAGTCCGAGGGCATGGCGATGCGCGGGCAGTTCCTGCCCAAGCTGGATGCCGCCGCTGGGGTCTCTGCCGTCGGTGAAACGAGCGAATCGGACAACCCGCAGTTCTGCGATCGTCGCTTGCTGGCGCAGATTCACCGTCACACGCGGCAGCGCTTGGCGCGTGAGCACTCGCCAGCCACGGCAGCGCAGTTCTGGCAGCTTCTTGCGCGTTGGCAGCATGTCTGGCCCGGCACGCAGCTTGTGGGGCCAAGCGGCCTTCTGCGGATCATCGAACAGCTGCAAGGCTACATCTTGGCTGCCGCAGCGTGGGAAGACGCGATCCTGCCGCAGCGCTTGCGCAGCTACAGCACGACCTGGCTCGACGAGCTGTGCCTATCCGGTGAGGTGGCCTGGGGGCGCCTGCGCGCGACGCAAGCCGAGGGCCGCTTTACGCGCGTGACGCCGCTGTCCTTGTGGCGACGGAGTGATGCCGAGTGGCTGGTGCCATCGCGCCCCTGGCAAGCGACCGAGCGGGCGAGCAACGAGAGCCCATCACTGACACCGACTGGGCTGTCGCCGATCGCAGACGCTATCTGGGCGGCGCTGCTCCGTCGGGGTGCGCGTTTTCTGACCGAGCTCGCGCGCGATGTCGACAAGCCTGCACAGGACGTGCTGGATGCGCTGGGAGAGCTAGCGGCTGCGGGCCTGGTTACCGCCGATGGAGCGGCCGGTCTGCGTCTGTTGGTCGCGCACCTGAACCTCAAGAGTGCCCGCATCACGGCCGGTGCATCGCTGGGAGCGGGACGGTGGTCGCTGCTAGAGGGATCGGCACCCGGCCCAAACAGCGGCGGTCCCGGAACCGGCTGGCGTGGCGTCGAGGCTGTCTTGGGGGCCGAGGCGGACTGGGAAAATCCCGCCCTCTTGGAGTCTTGGGTCCACCTGTACTTGAATCGCTACGGAATCCTGGTGCGCGAGCTTTTGTTGCGTGAGCCTTGCGGCCCCCCGCTGTCGGCTCTTTCGCGCTTGCTGCGACGGATGGAAGCGCGCGGACTGGTACGCAGCGGCTATTTCGTCGCTGGCCTATCGGGTGAGCAGTTTGCGACCCCCGAGGCGCTGGAAGGCCTGAAGCTGATTCAACGGCAGCCGCAGCCGCCTCAGGCCCCCGTCGAGATCGCCATCAGCGCGGCCGACCCGTTGAACCTGACCGGAGTCTTGTTTCCGGGGGCTCGTGTGGCGGTTTCCTCCTCGGCTCGCGTGCTGTTTCGTGGTGGGGAACCGGCTGGCTTGGTCTCTGCTGCGGCGGGCGAGGCCGGGCATGTCACGCTGCTTAGCCAGCCTTCTTCGGCAAAGCTGTAGTGGCCTTCACCCGCGACGACAATATGGTCGATGAGCGGGATGCCAAGCAGGATGCCAGCTTGCACAAGCTGCAGCGTAAGCTGGCGATCGGCCTCGCTGGGTCGACAGTCGCCGCTGGGATGGTTGTGCACGACGAGAGCGCCTGCCTGGCCCTCACGCAGCAGCGGTCGGAAGACATCAGCGGGGCTGACATGAACGCGATCGACCTGGCCCAGCGCAGCGATGTGCCGAGAGCGAATCCGATTGCGCGCATCGAGGCCAAATACGTGCACCACCTCTTGTTCTCCCTGCGAAAGCTCGGGGCGCAAGAGCGCTGCTACATCGGCCGCGCTGCGCACCTGGTGTCCATTGAGCGGCTCGGCGACCAGCGATCGGCGGCCAAGCTCCAGTGCGGCCTTCAGCTGACAGGCGCGAGCCGGCCCCACGCCGATCTTGCGCTGCAGATCAGCCAGGCTGACGCGACGAAGCCCTGGTGGGCCACCCACGATATCCAACAGATCACGGGCGATGGACAGCATACCGCCCGACCCAAAGACCAAGGCTAAAAGCTCGTCGTCGTTGAGCTGATCCGCGCCCAAAAACAGCAGGCGCTCGCGCGGGCGTTCATGCAGGGGGCGCTGGGCAAACAGCGATCGCGGCGGGCACGGTGCTGCCGACTCAGATTCTTCGAGATCAGGGGCCGAAGCTGGGCTGGCATTCGCCTTTTCTTGCTCTTCGTTCTGCGGTAGTTCGTCAGGGTATGCAGAAGCGAGCGGGACAGGGTGCATGGGGACTCCGAGTTGCGGGCGTTGCGGGCTTTGTGTTGGCCGTATCCACCGTCGAAACTGGCCAGGCAGCACCCGACGATGTGCTTGTTCCCGCGGGTGAGTTCACGTACGGCGACAACCAAGGCGAGGAAGACGAGCGTCCCGCGCGGCGCATCACCCTGCCGGCTTTTCAGATCGATCGGACCGAGGTCTCGGTCGCCGCTTACGCGGTCTGCGTCGCTGCGCGGGCCTGTCGAGCGCCACTTCATGCCAGCAAAGATCCTCGACTGCCGGTCGTCGGCGTGAGCCAAGCCGATGCGGGTGCCTACTGTGCGTTTGTCGGCAAGCGCCTGCCGACGGAGTACGAATGGGAAAAGGCCGCTCGAGGACCTGATGTCCGCGCATATCCCTGGGGCAACGACTTCGCCTGCGAGCGCGGCAACTTTGGCAACTTCGCGGGCGACGGTCGCTGCGCAGAAGATGGGGCCCCGGGTCGCCCTGTCGCCGTCGGCAGCTTTCCAAGCGGCGCATCGCCCTATGGTGTCCTCGACCTGGCCGGCAATGTCTGGGAATGGGTAGACGGTCGCGCAGGCCCCATTGCTGCTCGGGTGGCTGGTAGCCCAGAGCATGAGCTGCGCGTCTTGCGAGGAGGAGGCTGCTGCTCGATCTTGGGCTTGCCCCGTGCCAGCAATCGCTTGGTGTTGCCTGGCGGTTATCGAGATGTCGACATTGGCTTTCGCTGCGCGCGCAGTCCGTCGAAAGTTGGG
>JAYRFD010000898.1:0-3309 GCA_041908565.1 Polyangia bacterium
ACTGGCGGCACCCTGGCCAGCGTGCTGGGCTTCACCGGTCCCGCCTTGACCGGCTGCGATCCGGCCCCCGTCGACGAAGCCGCCACGCGTGCCCAGGAAGTGATCGCCAACGGCCAGACCGACTGGGCGCAGCGCATGGGCATCCGCGAGCGCAACATGGTGCGCTACTACAGCGAATTCTGGCGCGAGTTTTCGGGCAGCGGACGCTATGGCTACAGCGGCGTCACTGTCTTCGTGAAGCTGCGCGTGCAGCCGGTGGTCGGCGCCGATCTTTCGTACAAGAAGGTCGGGGTCGTGTATCGCGAGGTCGGCAATCCCAACCCGGTCACCGTCAATGGCTATTACTTCGGGCGCATGCCCGACGGCGCGGAAGAGTGGCATGTGCCGATCACCAGCCGCCTGCGGCAAGGCGCGTTCACCTTCAACGCCTGGTACGAAGACGGCAAGTACGGTCGCTGGTACGACGACAACAATGGAGAGCTGTACGCCATCAGCTGGAATGGCGAGGCGAGCGACTTTGTCACCGTGCGCCCGGACTATGCGGCATCGATGGCCAAGTTCACTGCCACCGGCGTCAAGGGACAGCTGGCGTTTTCGGTCATCGATCTGGACTACGACAAGGACCTACGCTTTGAGTGGTCCACCGACGACTGGAAGACCAAGAACATCTTCGGAATGGGCAGCGCGGGCGACAAGAACAAGCTGCGCTGGGACAGCAACCAGGGCACCGACTTCGATCGCTGGCTGATTGATCTGGACATCCCCGGCAGCTTCCCCAGCTTTCGCTATCGACTGGTGTACAAGCACGGTGTGGTCTCCGGCGCTGATTCCGTCGAATTCGTGGGCGGAGGAGCCGCCGGATACTGGATGCCCAAGACCTAGCGGCGCGTTGCAAAAGTCGCTGCGGGACCGCGCCAGCTTACCTGGGCTGCGTTGTCGGTTCTCACGGCCCCAAAGCCGCTCTCCCCAGCCTGATGGCTGTGGGCCCCGTCCTCCGCCGTGTGCTTTGGCGTCCTCGCTGACTTTTGCAACCCGCAGCCAGTCGACTTGGCTGCCACGACATCCGCGAGGCCGGCTGATGTGGATCGCCACCGACCTGCATGCGCACACCTACTTTTCTGACGGGACTGCCAGCCCCGAAGCCGTGATCGAGGATCGCGCGGCAGCCGGGTTGGCCGTGGTTGCTATCAGCGATCACGACATGCTAGCCGGCGTCTCTGCCGCTGCGCGGGCCGCGCACTCGCGGGACCTGTGCCTGCTGCCCGCGATGGAGGCGACCGCCTTCTTTCACTTCGGGCAAAGCAACGCCGAGCAGGTCCACATCCTGGCCTATTTCCCTTTGCACATGCTGACCGACGATCGTCTGTCGCAGACGTTTCTGTACCGTCGCGGGCTGCGCGTGCAGGGCCGCTGGAGAGACTTCGTCTGTTCCTGGCTGGACGATCTACAGCACGACGATCGCCACGCGATCAGCCAGCCCAATCCCGACGATAAACGCGATGGCGTGCGCGCCTTGCAGGATGTTCCTGCGTCGTCGTTTCCTGGTCTGCAGATCCTGATCAACCGCATCGTGGCGCGTCGGCCGCAGATCTTCCGGCACTTCATTCGCAGCCACGTGCGCTTTTGGGAAGCGGATCGTGAGCTGTTCGGTTGGTCTCCCGAAGATCTGATCGATGCCATTCGCGCCGACGGAGCCGTCGATATCGTCGCGCATCCCGCGCGTTATCGTGACAAGGATCGCTTGGCTCGCGTGCTGCTTGGGGCAAGCGGCGTCGAAGCGTATACGTCGCGTCATCGCGCGGACTGGGCTGCGCAGTTTCGCGCTTTTGCGGAATCTCACTGCAAGCTGTGGACGGCATCCACCGACGACCACCAGAAGCCAGGCACCGCCTACGATCCGCCGGCCAGCCCGACCCCTGCCCATGTTGTCGAGCGCTTGCTTGGTCAGCCGCTGTCCACGCTTCCGACCTTGCAGGATCGGATCACAACCGCTGCGGACAGTGATCGAGGGCCCAGCCCAAGCCCAGCCCCGACGCTGCGGTCTGCTTCATGACCGCACGATCCCGTGCCGGGCCTCGCTTCGGTTCGCCGCCTTCCCTGGTCTCGTTTCGCTTCAGTTCGCCGGCGCAGCAGCAGCTTCCCGTCGAGCTACGCGGAGACTTCATCCACTGGTTTGTGCCGCATCCCCTGGCGCAGCAAGCGACGGCAAGCGGCCAAGCGGCGCAGTGGCTGACGACTCTGTCGCTGTCGCCCGGCGTGTACGCGTACAAGTTTCGCAGCGTGGACGGTCGCTGGCACGTCGATCCCGAAAACCCCCGCACGCGCAGCGTTGTGCCCGGCGAACAGAACAGCCTGCTGGTTCTTGATGGCGCCGACGAGCCGATCTTGCACGCGCCCTTCGCGCCGTTTCTGTACCGTCGACCCGACGGTCTTTTGTGCCTGCGCGCCGGTCTGCGTCGCGGCCATGGCGACTCGCTGTCGCTGCAAGTACAAGAGGGCGGCCTGGGCGTTGATTCATCGTCCACGCTGACGCCGCTGCGCCGCGTGCCCCTGGCCGATGAAGCAGAGCACCTGCTGTTCGAAGCGACACTGCCTTTGCATGCCCAGCACGTCGATTACCTGTTCGTTCTTCCCGACGGGCGTCGCATCGGTCGCGGTGGCTGCGGACAAGCGCTGCGGGTCAGCGAACATCTGCTGCCGGCCCCACCCCCGCGCTGGTGGCAGCAGGCCGTGGTGTACACGATCTTCATCGATCGCTTTGCCCGTCGCGATGGCGTCTGGCCGGGCCGTTTGCCGGATGAAAAGGCGCGCATGGGCGGCGATCTGTGGGGTGTGCTGGCGGCGCTGCCCTACCTGCAGGAATTGGGCGTCAATGTGCTGCATCTGTCGCCGATCGTGCAGTCGCCATCGGCCCATCGCTACGACGCTGAAAATCCGCTGGTCATCGATCCATCGCTGGGTGGAGAGCCCGCGCTGCACGCGCTGATGGAACAAGCCGACCGACGCGGCATGCGGCTTATCGCCGACTGGGTGCACACGCATGTGCATCGCAACTTTCTGCCCTTCTGCGATGTCCGCGCGCGCGGACATGCGTCGGCATTCGCCGACTGGTTTTACATCTTGCGCCATCCCTTCTTAGATCAAGGCGACGCGGGGCCCGACCCTGGTTATGCGCACTATCAGAAGGGCCAGTGGCAAGAGCCGCTTTTGCGCAACGACCATCCGCAGGTCGTGGACTATCTGTGCCGCGTGGCGCAGCGCTATCTGCAGCTTGGCTTTGCTGGGCTGCGTATTGATGCCGCATCGGAT
>JAYRFD010000899.1:0-10587 GCA_041908565.1 Polyangia bacterium
CAGCCGCATCAGGCGATCGCGCGGGCAGTCGCAGCGTGAAGGTCGATCCCACCCCTGGCGTGCTGTCGACATCGATGTCGCCACCGAGCATGCGACAGAATCGCCCGGTCAGCGCCAGCCCCAGACCCGTCCCACCGTACTTGCGTGACGTCGATGCGTCGGCTTGCTTGAAGGGGACGAACAGCTCGCGCAGGTGCTCTGGCTTGATGCCAATGCCGCTGTCACGCACGGCGAACGAGATGCTGTCGACCGGCTGGCCTGCATGACGCTGCACCGTGATCGAGATGCGTCCGGCCTGCGTGAACTTCGCGGCGTTCGACAGCAGGTTGTAGATCGACTGTCGCAGCTTGGTGACATCGACGCTCATACGACCCAGAGAGGCCGCGGCGTGCACTTCCAGCTGGTTGCGGTTCTTTTCGACGACGGGCCGCAGCGTCTCGGCGACTTCATGGACCAGCGAAGCAATGTCGATCTCTTCATAGAACAGCGCCATCTGCCCGGCTTCGATCTTCGACAGATCCAAGATGTCGCTGATCAACGAAAGCAGGTGGCGACCACTGGCCACAATGCGCAGCAGGTCGGCCTTGTACTGATCGTGCCCAGCGTCGGCGGTCTCTTCCAGCAGGATCTCGCTGTAGCCAATGATCGCGTTTAGCGGCGTGCGCAGCTCGTGACTCATGTTGGCCAGGAACTGGCTCTTGGCTTGGCTGGCGGCAATCGCCTGATCGCGCGCCACTTCCATCTGATGGGTGCGCTCGGCGACGAGCTGCTCCAAGCGATTGCTCCACGCGCGCAGCTCGCTATTCGCCACGTAGAGCTCTTGGCTCTTTTTCTCCAGAAGATCTTCTGCCAGGCGACGCGCCTTGCGCTCGCGCTCTAGCGCGCGCTTCTGCAGCTCTAGCTCGCTATCGCTCATGCCTGCACATCCTGTGCGGGCTGTGCGGGCTGTGCGGGCTGTGCGGGCTGCTGCGACTGCGCAGAGTCCGCGGCTTGCACCGAGATCGTGAAGACGACGTGGGTGCCGTGTCCTTCCGACAGATCCTGGCGATCGACCTGGATGGTCTCGCGATAGTGCGCCGCACAACCTTCGATCAGCCCATCAGCCAAGTCGGCCAGGCCGCGTGGCGATCGGTACGTCATCTTCAGCGTGTGCGTATCGACTCGTTCGCAGAAAAAGCGAGGAAGCTCGGCGTCGGCGTACAGCTTGCGTACCTCGACGTGGATGTGCTCTTCGACTGCCGACAGAAAGTCCAAAGTCGATCGATGGGCTGCGAAGAACGCGGGATAGCCCGCCTCAAATCGAGCGTGCAGGTAGCGTCCAAAGGACTTCAGCAGCGCGGGAATCGGCGTGCTGGTGCGTGCCGACAGCTGCTGCAGCAGCTTCACCATTTCGTCGACTGGGTACGTTCCCACCGACGTGTAGATGCCCTGGGAAGGCAGCTGGGCCGATTCGATGATGTGGTCGACCGTGGCCAAAGAAAAACGCTCTTCAACCATGGTCAGAAACTCTGTAAATACAACGCCTTTCATCGATCCCCCCGTGCGCCGAGTGCATGCCGCAAGTGCAGGCGCCGAACGATTGTATCGCGATCAACGCTTGGCCTGGAAAACAAGGCGCGCGACGCAAATCGTGGCCCCCCACGACGCGCACATGCTGCAAGTGATCCGCGCAGACAGTCGCCCAGGCACATCGGGGCGGGTCTGCGCAGTCCCGATCTGCGCGACTACTTCCGCTTGCGCGGCAGGTCTTCTTCCAGGGCCTTCAGGTAATCGATGGCAGGCGCGTCGATGCCGGCCAGCCCCGCAGGAACCGCACCTGCGCTGGGTCCCAGATCACGCAGGCTGCGCGCCAGTGACCGCAGCAGATCGCGCGTGCTGGGCAGCGATCCCAAGGCGGGCAATAGATCGGCCTCGCCCTGCCCTTCGGCGATGGCGACACCCAGGGTGCGCACGGTCTCGACGGACAGGCGACCCCGACGCAGAAGATCCTGCAGCGAGTTTCGCAGCGCCTCTAGCGAGTATGCATGTCGATCGACCATCTCAACCGCGACACGCACAACTGCATCGGCTGCCAAGCGTCCGTCTTCGTGCAAGACCAGCGCCGCCTGAAAGTAGTTGTAGATGGGCACCAGCCGCGCGCCATACCGATCGAAGCGACGCGGCGGCGATCGACGATCCAAGTGAATGAAGATGCGACCGACGATCTGATCACGAAACGGACTGTCCGCGGCCATGCCCAGCGGCAGCGTGGCTAGGGTCTCTTGCGTGCGCGCGTAGACCGACTCGAACAGCGCCACAGTGCGGGCCGCATCGTCGGGGTACGTGCCAGCGCGCTGCAGAATTTCTTCTAGCTCACTGCGCGACACGCGGCCGCGCAGCAGGTCGCCGTACAGCGAATAGATGAAGGCATCGGACTCTGCATCGTCGCCAAAGCAGATCTCACGCGCCCCTTGCGCAACGCCGGCCCGTCCGGTCAGAAGAGCCGGCAGCTTGTAGCCGACCTGTTCGCGCAGGGCGCGAAAGCGACCAGTCAGCAGGTTGCGCAGGTTGGGCTTGAGGATGAACTCATCGAACTCAATGCCGTCGAGTCGCAGCTTTTCCGTCAGCACGCGCCGCATCTGCCGCGGGCTGCCTGACACGAAGCACACGCGGGTCTGTTCTCCCGCGCGCGTTGAGCGGCGAAGCTCGCGCAGCAGCGTCGCAGCCCCCGGCACGTTGCGCTTGTCGGTGGCTCGTTCGACGGCCGTGCGCAATAGAGCCCGCACGCTGTCGAAGTCGGTCTGCAAGTACGTCTTGTCCAGATCCCAGCGATAGATGTACGTGACAGCGTGCCGTTCACCGGGCGGCGATGCGCTGCCGGGCGGCGATGAAGGCGACGGAGGCGTTTGAGAATCGCTGGACGAAGACATCAGAGCGAAGGATTACCCAGAGGTCGGCGGTTCGATGCGCGGGATCTCACGCAGCGAGCGCTCGATCTCTTGCACCATGCCAGTGGCGACGGTCTTGGCGGCGACTTTGACTGCGTTTTGAATGGCGGGCGACTGGCTGCGACCGTGTGCCTTGATCATGACGCGATCGAAGCCCAGAAGCGGCGCGCCGCCGTACTGTTTCCAGTCGGTCAGATCTTTTAGGCGACCGATGCCGCCTGACAGCATGGCCAGACCGGCCCGCCACATCAGCTTTTCTTTGTAGGCATAGCTGGCCAAGCGCACGATGGTCTCTGAGACGCCTTCCAGCATCTTGAGCACGACGTTTCCGACGAAGCCGCTGCACACGATGACATCAGCGCTGCCGCGCGGAATATCGACGCCTTCGACGTTGCCGATGAAGTTGATGCCCGACATCTGTGAAAGGCGGGCATAGGCTTCGGCGACTTCCTTGGGGCCCTTGCCGGCCTCCGCGCCGTTCGAAAGCAGCGCCACTTTGGGCCGCGCGTTCTTCGACACCCGCGATGCGTAGCCGGCGCCCATGACCGCGAACGTGCACAGGTCTTCGGCGGTCACGTCCAGCGTTGCGCCGACATCCAGCAGCAGCGAAAACGGATCGTCTTTTTCGCCGCGCCGCATCTCTGTGGGATAGACAGCAGCCAAGGCACAGCGCCGCACGCCTTCCAGCCGACGGAAGTAGCGCTGGCAGGCCAGCACCGAAGCGCCGGTGTTGCCCGCCGACACCAAGGCATCGGCTTGCCCTTCGGCACACAGGCGCGCCGCGACCGCGATGCTGGCATCGGGCTTGGCGTCCAGTGCGACGCGGGGTGATTCATCCATGGCCACGAAGTCTTTGGCGTGGTGGATGGCGATGCGCTCGGCGTCGTGGCGTAGCTCGTACAACAGCGCCGACAGGCGAGGTGCGTCGCCGACCAAGACCATATGCAGTGGGCGCTCACCGGGGCGCTTTTCGATCGAAAGAGCCGCCGCTGCCTTGACCACTTCCTCTGGGGCATGATCGCCGCCCATGGCGTCGATGGCGATGGTCAACGGTGCAGCAGCCGGAGCAGGAGCAGATCCAGAAGCTTGTACCGACATACCTCGCCGACGATATCACGCCCGGTCGACCGCGCCCTAACGCAATTTCCCAGATCGTCCGCCTGCCTTGTCTCCGTCGAGCAGGTCGCAATTTTCAGCAGGTTGGGCTGCGCCTTGATGCGAAGGCAGCTATGCACGATGCGTGGCCAGCCGGGCGGCTGTGATAGCGTGCCGCCGTGCCCACGTATCGTCTGACCCTGGCCTATGAAGGTGGCGGGTACTGCGGTTGGCAGCGCCAGCACAACGGAACCAGCGTGCAAGCCACGCTGGAACAGGCCCTTTCCCGTCTTCTGGGCGAACCGATCAGCTGTCGAGCCGCCGGTCGCACCGATGCCGGCGTTCACGCCCTGGGCCAAGTGGTCAGCTTTCGCAGTCAGCGGGCCTTGCCGGACCGCGCACTGGTCCACGGCACCAACCACTTTCTGCCGCCGGATGTCGTGGTCTTGGCGGCGGCCGAAGCGGCAGAGGACTTTGATGCCCGCTTCTCGGCATCGGGCAAGCTGTATCGCTATCAGATCTGGAATGCGCCGGTCCGTTCACCGCTGCATCAGCGCACGCACTGGCACATCATGCAGTCGCTGGATCGATCGGCCATGCAGCGCGCAGCCGCTTGCGTGGTGGGTCGCCACAACTTCGCGGCGTTTCGGGCCGCCGACTGCGAACGCAAGACCACGGTCCGCTTGATTCGCCGCCTGGACATCGTGACGCCGCCGGCGCAGGACAACCTGCCGTTCGCGACAGAGGCTCCACCGATGGTGCACGTCGAAGTTTCGGCCACCGCGTTCCTAAAAAACATGGTGCGCATCCTGGTTGGCACGCTGGTGCAAGTCGGGCGCGGCCGCATGAGCGTCGATCACGTGGCAGCGCTTCTGCAAAGCGGTGACCGCACGCAAGCTGGCCCCACAGCCCCGGCCCACGGACTCACCCTGGTCTCGGTCGACTACGGTCCGCGCACAGGGTATTAGACGCTTCGATCTTGACGACGAGCCGCCACGCAGACCGCTGCGCTACCGCGCTGCAGTGCACCGAATCAAGGGATGGCGGGGGAAGACAAGGACGCTGCGGAATCAGATGGGCCGCCCGGCAGACGAAGCAAGGCGGCAGGCAGGGAACAGGGACGGCGTACTAGGCCGAGGCAGAGCGACGACGGCGCAGCGAGGCCAGCGCGAACAGCAGGCCCAAAGCGAAGCTCACCGGCGTGCGAGCATCCTGGCCCCCCGCGCGTCGCCACCGAAGCCGCCGAGCAGGTGAAGCCGCCACCGGTCAGACGAAACGCCTGCGAGGTCGCGATGTTGTTCTTCGACACCGGGTCCGCGTTGTTGCTAGCGGTGATCGCAGCGCGAGTGACTGGCACCGCGTTGCCATCCGTCTTCGGCAGCTTCACGCGCAGCGTCAGATCCGGCGCCGTCATGCCCGAGCCCACCGAATCCCGCGTGCACAGGAAGACGTTGGCGTCGCGCGCACAGGTCCAACCGGCGCCGCTGGGTCCGTCGATCAGCTCAGAGCCCGGCGGAGTGACGATGGTGACCACGGGATTTTGCACCGCATCGGGTCCGTTGTTGCGCGCCTCGACCGTGTACGTCACTTCGCTGCCCGGATTGGGGGCCGAGGGATCTCCCGAGATCCGCACCTGCAGATCCGACCCGGTCTGCGATGTGACGGTGACATCTACCGCAGCGCTGTTGTTGCTTAGATCCGTGTCTTCTGTCGACGGAGAGCTAACCACGCCGGCCACCACTCCCGGATCCTTGCCCATCTGGCTAGGCACCGGCGTGTTCACCACGATGGTGATCGGCGGCGCGTCGCCCTGCGGCAGCGTCGAGTTGTAGTAGCAGGTGAAGTTGAAGCCGCTCTGCAGGCAGGTCCAGCCCATGCCCTTGGCTGGCTGCGTGATCGCGCTGCCCGGCGGAACGCTGAAGGTCACGCTGGGGAACTGCGAAGCCGCCGGCCCCTTGTTCGTCACCTGCAGGGTGTAGGTCAGCGCGGTCCCTGCCCCAGCCGACGCGGGCGACTTGGCAATCGTCAGCGCCAGGTCGGTCTTGGACGTCGGCGTCAGCGGACGCTTATCGACCACCGCGGTGTTATTGCCCGGATCGGGATCCTGGTTGTTGGGTGCATCCCCTACGACCGACACATCTGGCGTGCCCGACGTTAGGTCTACCGTTGGATAGCGAACCTTCACACTGATCGGCGGCGCATCGCCCTTGGCTAGCGGGCCGCGCGTGCAGATGGCCGTCGTGCTGGTCTGCTCGCAGCGCCAGCCATCGCCTTGGGCTGGCTGCGTCACCACGGCGCCCGGCGGCAGGTTGAAGATCACGATCGGGTCCTGCACGGTATCGGGGCCGCGATTGGTGGCGACGCCGGTATAGGTCACGGTGTCACCCGGCTTCGGGCTCGGGTTGTCCGCGGTGATGCGCACGCTCAGGTCCGAGGCGGTCTTGGGCTGGCTGCTGGCGATGGGCTGACTGTCGGTGTTGTTGCCCAGGTTGGGGTCGCGTGTGCCTGGAGCGGCGACAACGCCAATGACGGCTCCGGGGTTTGTCGCCATCGGTGCGATGATCTTGGCGACAATCGCCGGCGCCATGCCGACGGGCAGCGGCCCGCTAATGCAGGTGTACGAGCTAGCGGCCAGCGAACACGCCCAGCCATTTCCCGTCGCTGGCTGCGTGATCAGCGAGCCAGCCGGCATCGTGAAGGTGACCGTCGTCGGTGTCGAGGTTTCCGGCCCCAGATTGTTGACCTGGAAGGTAAAGGTCGCTTCGCTGCCCGGCCCGGCCGAGGTCGGCGACTTGCTGACCGAAAGCGCCAAGTCAGCACTTGGTGCCGGCTTCATCGCGCCAACATCGATCGTTGCAGAGTTGTTGCTGGGGCTTGGATCGATGCTGCCGTTCGACGTCACCAGGCCCGTGACCTGCGGCGTCGGCGCGCCGGCCATGTCGGCAGGCGTCTTGAACTTGATCGGCAGCGGAGGCGCCGTCTGGCCGGCCGGCAGATCCACCTTCAGCAGACAGGTGTACGTCGTGCCTTCGTTGGTGCAGCCCCACTGCGACATGGCGTCGCCCGGAGCCGGAGGCGGCTGCGTCACGGCACTGCCCGGCGGAATCGTGAAGATCACAACCGGCTTCTGCGCCCCATCGGGTCCGTTGTTCTTCGCCGTGGCCGTTACCGTCGTCTCGGTTCCGGGAGCCGGCGCGTCTGGCATCTTGGTGAACGTCAGCTCAAGATCCGACTTGGGCGTCATGATCACAACGCCTTGAATCGGCACCATGCCCGTTCCGGTGTTGTTGGCTGGTACCAGATCAACATAGCCAGGCGGTGGCTGCGCGACGACTGTCAGGTTCAGCGTGGGCGAGGTGCTCATCATCGGCACCTTCACACGGACGGTGAAGCTAAGCGTGCCACCGACGGGCAGATCGACAAGCTGAGGCAGCGTTCCCGATCCGGAAGTCGTGCCGTTCGGGCAGACCGCGCCGCCACTGCCGCTGCACATCCAGCTGACATCGGTCGTCTGCACGCCGGCTGGCAACATCGTCGTGATCTCGGTGCCATTGGCGATGTTTTCGCCCTTGTTGGTCACGGTGACGGTGTAATCGACATTGCTGCCGGGCTGCACGGGGCTGCTCGGCGCGGTCACTTTAACTTCCACATCCGACGGTACGCAGATTGGGTAGTAGCTCGGCAAGCCGGACACACTGGGCTGCCGAGGTAGCTGCACAATGCGACCCTCGTTGCCGTTGGTGCCGCCGTTGACCGGGAACTTGGCCATGGTCATCGCCGCCGACGTGCCTGCCGGACCGCCCTTGACGGACGTGGTCGGGATGCCGCCCGAGACATACGCGATCAAGCCGCCACCGCCGCCACCGCCCGGGCCGTCCGCTTCGTTCGCGTCGGCAGGCTGGCGCTTCTGGTTGCCGCCATAGCCACCGTTGGCTTCGATTCGCAGCTCCTTGGGCAGTGGCGCAGCCGTCAGCACGAACACCGTACCGCCGCCGCCACCACCGCCGGCTCCGTCGTTGTGGGCGTTCGCGGTATCGGCTCCGTCGCCACCGTTGGCGCTGATGAGGCCCGTGCTGGGCCCAGGCACCGCGACACTACCGCTGACCACAAACACCAGGCCACCGCCGTTGCCACCGATGCCGCCCGAGTTGTTGTCTTGATCACCCGCGCCACCGCCGCCGCCCAGAAACACCTGGAAGCCCAGGTTGGGGCTCAGCGGTCTGCCGCCCAGGCCACCGACATCTTGCCGATAGTCTCCGCCCCACTTCATCAGCGTTGGACCATCGACTGTCGGGTCGGTGAACACACCCGCCAGCGGCCGCGAAAACGAGTGCCCACCGCGACCACCGCCCGTCGATGTGGTCGGCATGTTGGCGTTGTCTTTGTAGGCCTGCTCTAGCGGCCACGCCATCAGCGCGCCGACCGCCGTCAGATCCATCACGCCCAGACCGTTCCACCGGGCCAGGTCGCCGCCACCAACGCCACCACCACCACCGGCGTTATGGGCATTGCCGCCACCACCACCGTTGGCGATGGCTCCACGGCCGTACTTGCCCATGACGTTCATCTGATAGTCGTCCTGGGATCCGGCGATGCTCTCGCCTTTTTCGGCGCCCAGCATGCCGTCGGTCGTGCGCATGGTCACAACCTTGGGGCTGCCCGCTGCGTTCGACGCGGGATCGACCTTGCCACCGCGGAAGCCCTGGGCGGTCGTGTCAATGGTGCCCGCGATGGTCAGCTTGTTCAGCACGTGCAGGGCGACGACGCCGCCCACCTTGCCATCCCATGCCTTGGCCACCACCGAGGCTCCCGCCTGCACCGTCAGGTTCGCAAACTGCGGAACGCGAACCACCTGCGCCCCGGCTGGGATGCGGTAGTCGTTCTTGACGCCACCGCAGCCGCCCAGGGTGATGACGTTGCCGGCCAGGCTGTCGACGGCCACGATCTCGTAGTAGCCGGCTCCATTCATTGCCATGACGTTGCCGTACAGCTTAGGATCGTCGGTGCTATCGACCGTCGCGCCCTGCGGCTGATACAGCATCAGCAAGTCGCCCTTCTTCAGCGCCATGCCGTTTACTGGGTTGTTCAGGTCGGCGATGTTCATCACCGTGATGCTGTTGGCACCCGGCGCCACCGAGATGCCCAGCTGGCTGTAGCTATTCAGGACGGTGTTGGCCGCTGTGACGGTGTAGTCGCCATCCTGGCCGGCCAGCGACTGCACCACTTGTCCAATGCTAGGCGCCACCGGACTCGCCAGTGATGGAGCCTGCCCCGACGGGACATCGGCTCCTTCATGCATCGCACAGCTGGCCAGAGTCACCAGGCCGACCAGCGTGCGCAGCCGGACGGCGCGTCGCACTCGAGACGTTGCAGAAGGCGTATGTCGGAAGGTCATCATCGTTGCTCCTACCTACTTGCCCTTCTTCGGGGTCTTCGCGCCCCCCTGAGCCGGACGCTTCGCGGGCTGCGGGGCTGCGGGTGAGTTATCGCTTTGATCCGGCGAGACCGGCACTTCGACCTGGCTGGCGTCGATGGCCTTGACGCTGCTGGACTGCGGCGGGTCGATGATCACGAACTCGACGCGGCGGTTCCGTTCGCGGCCCTGCGGCGTGTCGTTGGTGGCAATCGGGTTCCACGGGCCATAGCCCAGCGACTGCAGGCGTGACTCCTCGACACCATGCTCGATCAGCCAGCGCTTGACGCTGCGAGCGCGGCGTTCAGACAGATCGCGATTCCATTCCGGCTTGCCGCGGTTGTCGGTGTGCCCTTCGATCGACACCTTCTTGATCTCTGGCGACGCCTTGAGCACATCGGCCACCGACTGCAGGACCGGATAGCTCTCTTGCAGAATGATGTCCTTGTTGGTGGCGAAGAACACCGGCTTGACGATGGCGATCTTGCCTTCCTTGAATTCCACCAGGCTCGGGCAGCCGTTCTTCGCCGGGTCGACGTTGGGCACGCCGGCCTTGTCGGGACAGGCATCCTGCGAGTCGGGGATCTTGTCGCTGTCACGATCCTTGTCGACCCACGGACAGCCCAAGCGGTTCGGATCGGGACGCGCGCCCTTGGGTTCATCCGGGCACTGATCCTGCGGATCAACAACGCCGTCGTTGTCGCGGTCCGGAGTCGGACAGCCCGGCTTGTCTGCATCCGGGAAGCTGCCCTTGTGCACGTCGGGGCACTGGTCTTCGCTGTCCAAGAAGCCGTCGCCATCGCGGTCCTTGTCGACCTGCGGGCAGCCTGGCTTTTCGGGATCGGGACGCAGGCCCTGTGGCGTATCCGGGCAGCGGTCATCGATGTCAAAGATGCCGTCGCCGTCGCGGTCGCGCAGCGGACAGCCCAGCTTGGCAGGATCCGGACGCACCCCCTGCGGTTCGTCTGGGCACTGATCCAGCTTGTCGACAATGCGATCGCGGTCGCGATCCGGGCAGCCATTGCTCGCCGGATCCAGCGTGCGAATGCCGGGCTGATCCGGGCAGGCATCCTGCTTGTCGGCAATGCCGTCGTTGTCGCGGTCGCTGGGGCGCTCGGGCTCGACTGCGCGGATCGGCGCATACGCCAAGCG
>JAYRFD010000900.1:0-1936 GCA_041908565.1 Polyangia bacterium
TCCGACAGACCTACGGCTTTGTGATCGCCCCAAGCTGGGGCGGCGCAGAGCGTTCTGACCTACCTAAAGCAACGCAGCATATTCCCGAAAACTAGAGGCAACGACGATGAAGACAGCTTATGTCCGAAGACGCATGGTTCGCTTGGCAGCCGCATTGGGCAGCGCACTGCTCATTGCGGCGGCAGGCGCTGGCTGCGAACAGCCACCGGATACGTCGCCCGTGGTCAGCATCGTGTCGCCCGTTCAAGACCAGAAGCTGCAGGCTGGCAAGCGCCTTGATGTCCGATTTTCCGTCGGTGGCTTCGATGCTTCGGGCCCGACGATGGTGAAGTTCGCGCTGAACAGCGGGTCTTCGAAGGAATACGGCAAAGGCCGCGTGCGCGCCTACATCGATTCCAGCCAGACCTTGGCCGAGACCAATGTGCTGCCAAACGATGCCAACCCGTTCCTGGTCCCAGGTCCGGCGGACGTGCCGGATGTGACCAACTTCCAGTACCTGACACCGGGCAAGCACACCATCCGCCTGATCCTGTATTACAACGACGACGCGACGACTAAGGTGGATCCGCAGCGCTCGGGCGTCGTCAACATCGTCCTCGAGTAGCGATCAGTACCATTCCAGGCGACGGCTGGCTGCCGAGGGTGACCCCGACGGCGAGCTGAGCTGAGGCGGCCAGGACTCTGCAGGGGCGGCGGTGCTGGCACTGGCCACTCCCATGCGGAAGGGGCGAGCGATCAGATAGCCCACGGCGAAGCCACCGATGTGGGCCCACCACGCGATGCCCGGGACGCCGAACGTCGCGCCGATTACTTGGTAGACCAGCCAGATCAGAAGATAGGTGCTGGTCTTCCAGCGCACGGAAAAAAACAGGATCAGCGACACCAGTCGCGCCTGTGGAAACAGCACGACGTAGGCGGCCATGACGCCGGCGACTGCTCCCGACGCGCCGAGCACGGGGATGTTGGGGCGATCGGTCAGCAGCGCGTGACACAGCGCGGCGCCCAGCCCCGCGGCGAAGTACAGGTACAGAAACCGCGTCGGGCCAATGCGATCTTCGACGTTGTCGCCGAAGACCCAAAGAAAGTACATGTTGCCGAAGATGTGCAGGAAGTTGGCGTGCATGAACATATGCAGAAGCAGGCGCTGCCAACCTCCGCCGATGATCGCCGACGGCACCAGGGCGTAACGCGGGACCAGCATGTCGATGCCGGCGCTTAGCTGCCACAGGAAGACCAGCAGGCACAGGCCCAAAAGGGTCATCGCGGCCAGCGGGCGGCGCAGACGGGGCTGCCATTGTTCGACGGGCAGACCGGTGAACAGCATGAACAGCCAGCGCCACGCCGACTTCGGGCTTTCCATCAGGGCCGGATCCGCCAGAAACGGCGCCAGCCGCGAGTCCCGCAGCGAGTGTGCAAGCTGGTCCAGCTCTCCACCGTCGAACCACAGCCCGTGGCAGGTTGGGCACTGATCGATGGTCAGCGGCGCGCCTCCGCTTTTCGCGATGGTCACGGCTTGCGTTCGCCCTTGGAGCAACTGTCGTTCCATCATGCGCACGTCGGGATGGCGAGGGCACGGAACGCCGACGGCGTCGCCGACCAGCACGGGTGAATGCAGCGCGAACGCTTCGCTGTTGCCAAGCTGGGCCAGGGCCGCTAGCTCTCCACCGTCGAACCAGACGCCGTGACAGGATGCGCAGCGGTCAATTTCAATGCGGCCACTGGGCGTCTGCTCGAGCGTGGCCAGAAGCGGAGCTTTGCAGCGTGGGCAGAGCATAGCTGTCACGGTATCACGGAGCACGAGCACGCTGAGCGAGCATGCGCAGCCACCCGCCCCGCCGGGCGCGCGGCACGCAAGCCCAGGTCGGCCATGGGAAATTTTGCCAACGACGACAACGGCGGGGAATCTGCCTACCATGACTTCATGCAGACCAAGAAA
>JAYRFD010000901.1:0-5700 GCA_041908565.1 Polyangia bacterium
ACTTCGCCGTCACCCTGGAGCAGGTCGTGGCGAGAACGCCGGTGAAACACATCGTGGTCGCGCGTCTAGGCGACATGCTCGGCTTTCCGAAGGGTGCGGTCGTCAATTTCGTCGTCAAGTATGTCAAGAAGATGGTGCCGGCATGGAATCTGCCGCGCGCCGTCAATTTCCGGAGCGCGCTTGCCAAGGGCGCTTCGGCCGAGCTGAAGGCGGTCGCCTTCGGGAGAAAGGGTCCGGGGGGGATAGTCTGCGCGGCCCCCCACCGCCTGTTCCTTGCCGCTCTTTATGTCCACCATGATAAGAGCGTTGTCGCGGAACAGCGCGACACGCGTGCCGTCCGGCGCCATGGCCCCGCTGCCTTCGATCTGATGCAGCAACGTGCCCTCCGGCGCCTTGAACACGAAGAACACGCCGATGCACCCGACGGCCACGCGGGATCCATCGCGGCTCCAGGTGACTAGCGTGTGCCCGAAGGAACTGAGACGCTTGGGATCGAAGGGGATGACCTTCATGGGCCCCTGTCTGCCCCACAGGGCGAGGCGCCGGTCGGATGCGACTGCCCAGGCGTCGTCCCCGGGGGCCCAGGTCACGTCGCGGTAGGCGTCATCATTAAGGGCAAGGAGGGCCGAATCCAGTTGCTCCTCTCCCTGGGATTTGGCCTTTGGCACATTCCTGTCAACAGGCGCAATGCCCCGGTCCGCGCCGCTCTTCAGATCGAAGCGGCGAGTGGTCTTCGCGGTTTCGATGAGCACATTCCCCCCCGAGATTCGGATGAAACCCCGGCCGTTCTCCAGAGGGAGCTTCTGAAGCAGTCTCCCCTGGGGCAGGTCCCAGAGCAGTGCTTCCCGTCGTGTCGGCACGACCAGCCGCGTCCCATCCGCGCTGATCTCCAGGAGACAGCCCTCTTCACCGGACCGTGTGCATCCGAGGTCCTTCTCCGGCGCCTGCACACGGCGTGTGGTCCCCTGGGCGACGTCGATGAGGAGCAGGTCCCCGCCCTCCAGCGCCACCACGATCAGCCGACCGTCCGAGGATAAGACGTAACCGTCGATGTCCGCCACGACCCGCGCCCGGAGGGCGCCGCTCTGCCCATCGCGGATCTGCAATTCCATCTCGGTGCCCACGACGAAGTAGCGCCCGTCGGAGGTCCAACGCACGGCGCGCAGGGTGATCCGTCCGAAGGGCCCCTCCTGGAAGACCACGCGGCTGATAGGCAGCGGCGGCAGGGTCTCCTTGGGGGGCGCGGTGGGGGGCGCGGCACCGTAACGGGTGCAAGCAAGCACAAAGATGGCCAGGAGCAAAGAGGACAAAATCCGCATCGTGTCATTTAAACCCAGACTAAGGGGCCGTCACCATAGATCCATCGCATCAACTCCAGCTTCATGCGGATCCCATCCTCCGCTGACGAGGAGTTGCGCACCGCGGTGCCGTACCTGCGCCAAGGTCGCTGGCTCCCGGCGCTGCGTGTACAGCCTCAGACCTCCTCTGCGATGTCGGGAGATCGTTGGGACCAGTTGGCACGGCGGGCGGATTTGGGAGCCTGAACTAAGCGAAGACAAGCGGTCGAAGACGGGAAGTGAGGCGCTCAACAATGGGGGGCGGAGTGCGCGACTCTGGACGTCCAGGGCCGCGAGGCTTTGGGCAAGCCGGCTGCGCTAAGGCGATGCGGGACAGAATAGCGGGCGCGGACGCGGAGGCTTCGCCTCGGCATGGCGCGCATTTCCGCTTGGCCGATAGGCAAACCCCAGGCGTGTGGCAAAGCGACGCGCATAGAGTTCCCGTCTATTCTCCTCGGGCCGGGAACTCATCCCGCAAACTCTCGACAGGGAGAGCGTCCGTCGGGACCCAGCGCATCGACGATCACCGACAACGCAGCGACTTGGCCCCGCAGCGACTTTTGCAACGCGCTGATAGACCGGCTGGAGCCGCCTTGTAGGTGCCTTTAACTTCCCATGTGGCCGTCGCTCAGCATGGCTATTGGGGACATATCCCCGAATGTAGCGATACACACCTTGACTGATTGAGAAGCCCTGGCTACGGTGCCGCTCGCAAGCCGTCTGCCCCTGACACCGAGTAACCTTTATCTACAAAAGACACCATGAGTCGAAAACCCGATCGTCACAAATCACCTACCGAACCGGCAGATTGCATTCCTCCGCCTGATCCACAGCCACTTCCGTCGATTGATAACTCGGACCTGGATGATCTGCTGCGACGAATCAGCGGGCAGTCGTCTTCCTCCATCGGTTCAGCACCGAAGTCGGCGGGCGTTGGAGCTGGGCGAGACGAATAACTTGACTTGAGTGGCGGATTCCCGTGGCTAGTGAGTTTGAGATTATTCAGGCCTATGAACAACAGCGCGACGCCTGCAAGCAGACGCTGATGGCAGGGCTGCGGCAGCTGCACGTCGCGCCCCGCCCCGTTACAGCAGAACAGCTGGATGCCGTGCATGCGCAGGCCTTGCTGTATTTCAATGGAGCTGATCGATTTGTCCGCGACTGCCGACTGCTGCAGGCGGCCCACGATCCACAGTGGATATGCGAAGTAGCCCAGGATAGCGCGACGATCCTGGATAGCATGTTGATCTATTATAAGATGTTACGGCTTGTATGTGAACAATCCGGGGTCGATTATTCAGGGTATATCCCTACTGCTTTTGCGTATTCTAATCTGCAGACATTGGTGCGTTCTTTCTTGGATTTCAATTTGCATCATACATTGAGATGTCGATTTAATGATCTAAAACTGCCAGTGTCTGGATTTGATCCAAATGCGCCAAGGTTTTCACCTTTATCAGAAAAACAAGACAACGCAGATGTGACTGGAATGTCTTCGCTGCGGGAACTGCGGCGTGAGTTAAAAGAAAAATACCCGCTGAGTGAAGACTTGTATGCATTCGTCTATGATTATTTTTCAGATACTCATGGCCATATCACCATGGCGATGACTCAGGCACAGTTGCTAAATGTTCTATTTGAATGTGCATCAACTGCCGAGATCGGCGCTGCGCTGCGTCGCGGATGACCTGGGGCGTGCGCTGCGCAAAGGCGCGTCGATCGAACTCAGATCGACCACGAGGGGAACGCAGCGGCGCGCTTTCCAGGGCGGTGTCGTCAACAGAGCAGCCTGCGGTCCATGCCACAGCCAGCTTGCCTTTGTATCCTGTCGCGACCGTGTAGGCGTCGGCGGGCAGCGGACGGCGATTTCGATCGCTAGCGGGATCCATGGGGTGGATGGGTAAGCGGTGGGCTAGCCAGAACGCGACATCCGATGGAGAATCGGCTCTCTTGTGACTGCATCCAGGTCCACATCGCGTCGCCAGGTCTCGCCGGCTGCTGTGCTGTTTCTGATCGTTGGCACGGTGGGCGGTGGCGTCGGTGGTGCCAGCATGGGGTTTTGGCTGGGGCAGCGATCGCGTGCGACGGCGGTGCCTTCGGTTCAGCCAGACGCCGGTCGGCCTGGCTTGACGCCAGCACCCTCGTCGTTCTTGCCCGCCGCTCGCTTGGCGACGGTCGATCTGGGACGGTCGGGCGATGGCGGTCGTTCAGCGTCGGACATGGCGGTCGATCGGCGTGTACCTGGCGGTCCGGGATCGCAGATCTGCGTCGAAGTTCGCGATGTTGGCGAGCGACGCGTCGCGGGAGCCCTGGTGACCTGGCGCAGCGTGGTGCCGGTCAGCTTGCAGCGCCAAAATCCCGTCGGAGAGCTGGGTGTCTTTGCTGCGCCTCTGCCGTTTCCCGAAGACGTGATCGCGCGCACCGGTCCCTTGCCGGGGCCAGCCGGCGGACCCTCGCTTTCCGGCAGCGGTTCGACGGCAGTGCGGACGGATGCCGGAGGACGGGCCTGCATTCGTGCCGAAGGTCACATCCTGCTGACAGCGACATCCGACGAACGAAGCGCCAGCGTGGAAGTCGATCTGCCCGCCGGTGCCCAGCCCGCCGGCGTCATCGTCCTGCGCTTGGCGATTCCCGCCGATGCTCTGTGTCGCTTGGCCGGGCCGATTGAGTCGGGGATGGGTGAAACGAGCACCGAGCCGGTATCGACGCAGCCAGCCGGCGATATCGATGGACGGGTCGTCGATGCGCGGGGCTTTGGCATCGCGGGCGTGCGGGTCGATGCGCAGATTGGATCGGCGCGTGCGGTGGCGGTCAGCGACGCACGTGGCAGCTTTCGTCTGGCGAACTTGCCACGCGGGGCCCTGACTTTTGCGCTGCAGAAGCGCGGCTATGCGCCGCTGACCAGTACTCGACGCGCGGACGAGCCGCGTCACGACGTGGAACTGACGCTGCAAGCGGGCGGCGGCATCGCGGGCGTGCTGCAGGACCGACAGCGCGGCATGCCACCGATGGGAGCCAGCTTGAGCCTGCAGTCGGGCGGTAGCAGCCAGCCAGTGCCGCTGTCACGCGACGGCAGCTTTTCGCTGACCGGCCTTGCTTCGGGGGCCGCCGTGCTGCGGGCGCGCGCGCCGGGCTTTGCCCCGTTGAGCCTGTCGATCGACATCCCACAGGGGCAGTCCCCCGACGAGATCACGCTGCGCGATCTGCGCTTGGAACTTGAAGCGGGTGCCAGCCTGCGCGGGCAAGTGCGGGGCAGCGCCGGATCGTTGACAGGGGTCTCTCTGACCGCGACGACCGACGATGGCAGCGTCGTGGGCCGGGCGCTCAGCGATGATCGGGGGGAATTCCAGATGGCGGATCTGCCCGCCGGGAAGCTGCGAATTTCGGCGACGTCCGCCGCCGGTCGCGGCAGCACCGCCGTCGAGCTGCGCGCCGGTCGCCAAGAACAGCTGCAGATCGATCTGCAGTAGCCTCGCGCGACTATCCGAGGGCGGCCAGCGCAGCTTCGTAGTTCGGCTCTTGCGCGATCTCGGGTACGAGCTCGCAGTAGACGACGCGGTTGCCTTCATCCAAGACCACGACGGCGCGGGCGCATAGACCGGCCAGGGGTCCCGCGGCGATGGTGACGCCGTAGTCCTTGGAAAAGCTGCCGCGGAAGGTCGACAGGCTTTCGACGTTCTGGATTCCTTCTGCCGCGCAGAAGCGCTTGTGCGCGAAGGGCAGGTCGGCCGACACGTTTAGGACCACGACGCCGCCGCGGCCCGCCGCCTTCTGATTGAACGTGCGAACCGACGCTGCACAGACCGGCGTGTCAACGCTGGGGAAGATGTTTAGGACCTTCTTCTTGCCGGTGTAGGTGCCCAGCTTGACTTCGGCCATGTCGGTGCGCACCAGCGCGAAGTCCGGAGCCGTACTGCCGACGGCAGGCAGCTCACCCGACGTGGGAATCGGGTGGCCTTTCAGGGTGATGGTGGCCATGCGTGGAGTCTCCTTTTGCGAGGCGTAACAATGAGTGAAATGCCGCCCAAGCGCGCCGCAGTCTTAACACAAGCGGCGGGCTGCTGGGGCTAGCTCAGGGGCCAGTTCCATGGACAGATTTCGTCGACGGCGCAGGCGATTCAGCAGCGGTTTGTCCCGTCGAAGGCTGGCGAATCGGACCTGAATCCTGCGGGCTGCCATGGCCGGCTGGCAGCGCGGGCTGCGGACCAGATCCGACCGCTTGCAGGCTGGCCGCCACGACGTTGGCGATCTTGCCGCGCAGTGGGCTGGATGAACCGCGACCGCGCGGATGGATGCGGTTGGTCAGCACGATGATGAACAGCTGTTCTTCGGGGACCAGCCACAGGGAACCGCCGCTCCAGCC
>JAYRFD010000902.1:0-3748 GCA_041908565.1 Polyangia bacterium
CAGAAGACGGTCTATGACTTCGACGACGACACGGTCGAAGGTGACCTTGTCCGGCCAGACGGTGAAATGATCGATAGCACCAAGAAGGCCAAGCACTCGTCGCTGATCAAGACCCGCGAGAACTTCATCCCGGAAATGCTGAAGTCGGTCGAGAGCTTGTAGCTCGACCGCGCTACACTAAGACGAGCCTTCCCCGTTCCGACGAGCCTCGCCAGTCCTTGGTGGGGCCTACTTTCCCATAGATCCACGTGGGGTGATTGGTTCGCTTCGACGTCCGGGGCTCGTTCTTTTGCGCCGGCCTCGAAGATGCTTCGCGCAGTGACCGGCGCGGGCGCCGCTCTGCGTGGTGGGCTTGCAGCTGGTGGGCGCCACGAGAGTGGGCCGTGCACCATGCGGGCACGGCAGCCATGCGCAGCGGAAAATCGCTTCATGGCGGCGATGTACCTGTGATGCGGTGCCCAATGTGCTTCGACAGGCGATGAGGCGGGTAGGGAACTTGGGAGAGGGCGAAATGGCGCTGCAACGAGGGCGAGGCCCGTCGAGGGGCCTAGACATCGCGGGCTCGGCGAGGGGGTGACTATAGCCCTCGCAGATAGCTGAGAAGCTCTGGAGTCACGCGCAAGCGAAGCTCTTCGTGCTGGTCCATTCGCTCGAGTGCGCGCATGAGGGCTCGCTCGGCACCACTGGGCGTATTGTGCTCAAAGAAGTGAACCACGTCTTGGCGATGTCGCGCAGTTAGGCGCCCAACCGCCTCGACGACGCGCGAAAGGCCCATGTCTCCGACGCGCTCGCGCAGCAGGTTCCAGCGGTCACAGAAGAAGCGCCACGCGGACTCTTGCGAGTGACGGTAGGCCAATAGCTGCCCAAGGACCTGCGCCAGAGCCTCTTGCGGAATCGCGCCGTCCTCGATCAGCGCCAGCGTTTTTTCGGCTAGTCCAGGGCGCCGGAAAACAGACAGCGTGTGCAGGTAGCGCGCCACTTCTTGCGGTGTGCGGCCCGCCTGCTTGCGATCGACAAAGGTTTGGACCCAGCGATCAAAGTCTGCCTCGTCGCCGAACTTCGCGGCCACGGCCACAAAGACGCCGGCCAGGTTCGGATCGACAGCCACTGGATCTTGCTGTTCGATGCTGGCGTAGCGCTTGGCGGCGGAGATGACATCCTCTGATCGAGCGACATTGCCCAGCGCGCCAATCAGCAGAGCCCGTCGCTGGACATCGTTCTGCGACTCGCCAGCTTTGGGTTCGAAGCCTAGCTCTGCTAGCTGGCCCGAGAGCTGCGATGCCACCATCTTGCGCAGCTTCAGCCGTGCATCGCGGTCGCCCGAGTCTTTGGTCAACAGGTCCAGCATGTCCAGGCGCTCGACGACGGCACGCAGTACGTTGTGGTCGCGCACAGGACAGAGAGCCCGTAGAACGTCGATGAACGCGGCAATACCGCTTCGTCCGCTGCGTACCAGCGCCCACTGATCCTCAAGCAGCCCGACTTGTTCGATGGGGCTCAGCTTCGGCAGGCCACTGCTAAGCAGCGCCGCGAAGGCCCCGTTCCCAAACTGCAGGCGATAGAAGCCGATGTCGTCGGCGTTGGCGTAAAGCCAGCGAATCGTTCCGTCGCAGGGAAGCGGCTCTTGGTGCTCTGCGCGATCCAGGATGAAGCGATGTTCCCGTACGCCCGAGCCATCCTCGTAGCGAACGACAACCGGGATATTCCAGACCTGTGTCGTCGGCGTTGCCTGCGGGTCCGAAAAGAAGCGCTGCTGTCGTAGGTGCAGGCTTGCTCGGCCCGCGTCGCTGGAAAAGTCGACCCAGACCAGTGGGAAGCCGGGCTGTTCAACCCAGCTCTTCATCAGCGCACCCACCGCCTGCCCCGACGCCTGTTCGAGAGCCCGCCACAGGTCGCCGCCCGCGGCGTTTCGCCACTGGAACTGCTTCATGTACGCGCGCAGGCCGCTGCGGAAGTGCTCTTCACCCAGGAAGTTTTCGAGCATGCGCATGACGGCGCAGCCCTTCTGGTAGGTGATGCTGTCGAACATCTCCAGCGCCTCTTCGGGTGTGGCGACGGCGGTATAGATCGGGTGCGTGCTCTGCAGGGCGTCGTCGAACAGGGCCCGGCTCTTGTCCTCGGCAGAGTCGTCCCAGATGCGATAGCTGGGCACGATGGCGTGGACGGACTTGTGCGCCATCCACTCGGCAAAGGCCTCGTTCAGCCAAAGGTCATCCCACCAGCGCATTGTCACCAGATTGCCGAACCACATGTGCGCCATCTCGTGTGCGACGACGCGAGCGATCACCTTTTCCTGTCGCCACGATGCAGACTTGGGATCCATCAGCAGCAGGTTTTGGCGGAACAGCACCAGGCCGATGTTCTCCATGGCGCCGGCATCAAAGCCTGGCACCGCAACCTGATCGTACTTGGCAAAGGGATACGCGAAGTCGAAGTAGTGCTCGTACCAGGGCAGAAGCTTCGTCGCCAGGTCTTGCGCGAAGGCGGTCTGGCCGCCCTTGCCGCGCGGGGCGTAGACACGCAAGGGCACATCGCGGACGCGTGCTTCGGGGCTGCTTTCGAAGTCGCCGATGGCGACGGCGGCGAGGTAGCTCGACACCGGGCGGGTCGGCTTGAAGGCGACCACCTGCTGGGTTGCTCCGTCGGCGGACTTCTGCTCGCTGCGGTGATCTTCGGGGCCGTTGCTCAGCGCCGTCAGGTTGGGCGAGGTATGCAGCGTCCACTGCAGCACGGCCTTGAACTCTGGCTCGTCGAAGCAGGGAAAGATGGCGCGCGCATCCGTCGCTTCACACTGCGTGCAGACTGCGCGGTGCACGCCGTCGGTGGCCAAGTAGATGCCATGCATGCTGGGGGCCAAGCGACCGTCAAACGAGACCACGATCTCGATGGAGCCGCTGGGCACCGGGGACGGCGTGGTAAACGTCGCCGTTTCCTGATCCGGCTGCAGCGTGACGACGGCCTTCTGCGTCTGGCCTTGGGCCGTGACGGTGGCGTCGTGCAGCGCAAGCTCACGCGAGTGCAGAACGATGGCAGCGGTCGCTTGCTCGACGGTCGCGAAGATGCGGACAGAGCCGGAAAAGTCGCTGCGACCGGGATCGGTGGACAGGTTGATATCGTACTTCGTCGGACGAACATTCGAGGAGAGTCGGAAGGCGCGCTTGCTCATGAGCCCGGTAGCCTAGTCGCAGAGGCTGACAGCGGCAAAAAGAAAATACTTGCTCCTCCGCGTTGGCTCGGCGAGCTTCCACGCTGACGCCTGGCCGCCTGCGGCGTCTGGCCTTTCGCATCGATCCCGAGGACGCTTTCATGTACTTCCATCACGTCTATCCCAACGCTGTCGCTGCGCTTCGTCAGCGACGCGCCCGTCTGCTGCACGCGCTGGGCGATACACCTGCCGTGATTTCTGCGGGAACGCCGCGGGCTCGCAACTATCCGGCCAACACCTATGAATTTCGCGCCAGCAGCCACTTCCTGTACCTGACCGGAGTGCCCGTGGTCGACGGCGTGCTGGTATTGGCCGATGGACGGTGCGAGCTGTTCGCGCCCCCGATGGCTCCCGACGATCTGCTGTGGCATGGCGAGCAGCCCGGTCCCGACGATCTGCAAGCGGTGACCGGAGTCGATGCCGTGCGTCCGCTGCCCGAGCTTGCGGCCCGTCTGGCCCGGCTGGGTTCCGCCGGGCACTTGCCGGCTTGTTCTGTGGCCGACCGAACCGCCGCCGATGAGCGCCTGATCCACGCGATCCTGG
>JAYRFD010000903.1:0-4612 GCA_041908565.1 Polyangia bacterium
CAGCCTCTCCTCGATTCGATAGCTGCGATCGACAATTACGGTGTCATTCATGGCCCCATCCCCAAGAAGCGGCGGGGGGCGCGGACTGCCGGCCTGCAAGCTCTGTTGCAGACAAGCGGCCCAGCTACACACGTGTGCGTGCGGTCTGCGGCGCGCACACCATCCCCCAGCAAAGCTTCATCATACGAGATCTGGGTCAGGCGCCGGGTCGTCAAATGCGCGGTCGGAGGCGCAGGGCTTGAAGGCCGTTCGGGCCGGCTGGCGAAGTGTGCGCTGCGGTCGGCCAGGTCTGCGATCGGTCACGATGCAGCGTCGGCCCCCGCCAAAGAAGGCATATCAGGGACCTGATGGCTAGCTGGGTGCGGACTCTTTGGCCAGGCGGCGCTCGATCACTTTGCGATGCACGCCCAACAGGCGAGCCGCGGCGCTCTTGTTGCCGTCGGTCAATAGCAGCGCTTCTTGGATCAGCGCTTCTTCGATGACGGCCAGCTTGTCAATCGCTTCCAGCTGCAGGATGGCCCGCGCAAGCTGCGACAGCGACGATGGAAACGGCTGATCGACTGCGGCATGGGCAGAAGACAATACGTGCTGCTTTTGTTCGGTCCCTGCAAGGACGGCGGGGGGCAGATGCTCGGGCTCGACCAGGGCTTCGGGCACGATGGCGGCGGCGTAGTCCATGGCATTTTTCAGCTCGCGAATATTGCCCGGCCAAGCGTAGCGCAGCAGGCGATCCATCGTCGCTGGAGCCAGCAGAAGAGGATCGCGACCGAGCTTGCTGCAGGCCTGCGCCAAGAAGGCTCGCGCCAAGATCGGCAGCTCGCGCGGGCGCTCGCGCAGCGGCGGCAGCACCATCACGGCACTGGCCAAGCGAAAGTACAGGTCCTGGCGAAAGCGACCCTGCGCCACTTCGTCTTCCAGCCGGCGATTGGTGGCGGCGACGATGCGGATGTCGACGGGACGCTCGCGCGTGTCACCGATGCGCAGCAACCGCTTGGTCTCCAGCACGCGCAAAAGCTTGGCCTGAAGCGGCAGCGATAGCTCGCCCACTTCGTCCAGAAACACGGTGCCGCCGTGCCCCGCTTCCAGCAGGCCCACTTTGGCGGCCACTGCACCGCTGAAGGCACCGCGCTCGTGACCGAACAGCTCGCTTTCGGCCAGGCTTTCGGGCAAGGCCGCGCAGTTGATGGACACCATGCGCTTGTCGCGTCGTCCCGATCGCCCGTGCAAGACCGCCGCAGCCAGCTCTTTGCCGGTGCCTGTCTCGCCGTGGATCAGCACGGGCAGATCGCTTTTGGCCAGCCTTTCCAGCAGACCGTACAGGCGCAGCATGGCGGCATCGGCCAGAAGGATGTCGTGATCGCCGACGCGCATGCGGGTGACGGCGCTACCGGCCGTGCGCGCTTCGCCTGGGTTGGCGGCATCGGCGGCGGCCTGGGCCCCCACGAACAAGCTGGCGCTGTCCTGACCGTCGTCGGGAAACGAGGCCACGCCGGCGCGCACGCTCGACAGCACGGGGGCCATTCTGGCCAAAAGCGCCTGCGCCTGCGGAACCGCCTGCGTCGACGTTAGCTCGGGCAGAAGCAGGACCAAGCGCCGGGATCCATCGCGGGCCACCATGTCCATCGGTCGTAGCTGAGGCGAAATGCACGCCGCTAGCTGCGGCAGCAGGCCGTCCACATCAGCGCTGCCGTTCGGACCGCCTAGCTCAAGCACGATCAGCGAAACAGTGCGCAGGCCGTCGCGGGCTCGGTCGAGTTCCTCTTCCATGCGCTCGCGCAAGGGGGACACGCTGTCGAAGATGGGACGCAGCAGAGCAGCCGGGGCACGTCGTCGGTACAGAAGGACAACGTCGCAGATGGCGATGGTGTCGCCGGGCTGCAGCAGGCGCGGGCTGGTGATGCGCTCGCCATTTACGCGCGTGCCGTTGTAGCTGCCCAAGTCGCTGAGCATCGGCCCCTGGGGCTGCATCGACAGGCGCGCATGCAGGCGCGATGACGACGGATCGCGCAGCCGAATCTGCGTGTCGGGAGCCCGCCCGATCAAGAGCTCGCCGCTTGCTGGAAGCTCAAACAACGACGAGGATCCGACTTCGATAATCAGCAGGTGGTCGCCGGTTGCCGGGCCGGGTAAGGCTGAAGCGTCAGCGGCATCAGAAGCGCGTCCAGCTTGCGCTGCAGCCACCCGAGATCGATGCAAGGTCAAGGTGACCGGAGCGGGGCTGGGTGCGGCTGGCGCGGACTTTTCGGCAGGCTCTGCCGTCGCAGAGGCCGGAGGCGATGCAGACATAGACAGAGCGTATCAACACCCTGCGCCCTGCATGCAAGAGCTAGCGCATGAAATCGAGCAAGCGCTGCGCAAGAGGGCTGTCGGTGCGGGTGAGCTCTCGGATGACGCCGAAGTGACTGCCCCGCGACAGCAGCAGCCACTGCACGGGCACGCTTTTGCCGTCCAGGGCCCCCTTGAAGCGACGAGACTGCTCGACGTCGACGAGCTCGTCATGCTGCGAGTGGACCAGCAGCCAGGGCCGACGGTGCGCGATGTTCATGTGCTGCGGCGACGCCAAGCGCCAGGCCGCTTCATCCCCGCCGAACGCGACCTGCAGAAAGTCGACGCGATAGCTGGGAAAGCGACGCACAAGCTCATTCAAATCGTAGATGCCTTCCAAGCCGACGTAGCCGCGGATCATATCGGGTCGTTCTCCGACGGCGGCAAGCAGGCTGGGATCGTAGGCCAACAGCGCCGCGATGTGCGCCCCCGCTGAGTGTCCACCGACGAACATGCGGCTGCGATCGAAGCCTAGCTCGCCCGCGTGCTTGCGCAGCCAGGACACCGCGACCGCCGCATCTTGTGCATGGGCTGGGTGACGGACGCCGCCTTCCCCAGACAGGCGATAGTTGATCACCGCGACGACCACGCCGCGTCGCGCCAGCGCTTCGCCCAGATCCGCGTACTGCCGCTTGTCACCGCTGACCCAGGCCCCGCCGTGGATGTACACGAACAGCGGCGGCGCCGACTCGGCACTGCCGCCGGGCCCGCTGGCCGCGATGGGAGCCCGCCCCGGTACGTACAGGTCCAGGCTGCGCTGTGGATCAGCGGACAGCGGACTGCCGGCCGCATACTGCACATCGGCGCGAATCTGCGGCGCACCCAGCGACGACACACTGGCATCAGCCGACGCCGGGCAGGGCAGCAGCGCCCACAGCCCAGCGCATAGACCCAGAAGCAGCCGCCAGCAAAGGGGTATGGATCGAGAAGCCTGCGACACCATCACGCTGTCATCGTAGCGCGATTTGAAAGCGGCGTCGCCAGGTCATCGCGCCCTGGCCCCTCAGGGAAAAACCGCAAGAACGGTCGCAAGAACGGTCTGGAAAACGAAGGACCGATTGATCGAAGGGAACGAAGAAGAGAGCGGGAAATAGCGGCGCAGGGCGGGGGATGGCGGAAGCGGTTCTCGACGGCGGCTTAGATGGCAGAGGCCACGCGATCGCGCTGACGCTCACCGCGGATCATGCCGCCTTTGCTGCCGATGGTCGCCATGTGCTTGCGGTCTTGGCTGATGGACTTACCGCCCTTGCGACCGGCGTTGCGTGCTTCTTCCGGCGTAAATTCATGGGCATTGCCGCGCTCGTGGGCGGCTTTTCCACCGGCGCTGGCGATGGCTCGGCGACGGTCTTGATCCAGGGCCGCAAAGCCGCGCGGACGCACGGGCTGTTCGACGAGGACGGGCATGGCCGCCGGTCCTGTCATCGGCGCCATGGCGGGCACGGAGCCAATGGGCCCGGACGCCATCGGCAGCGGTGCGTCGAGACCCAGGGGTGAAGCAGCAACAACCGGCGGGCAGGCAGAGGACCTATGTAGCTTGTTGTCGAACATTACGGGCTCCCTTATCTGGATTTCTTTGCTGATTCGATATCGCGTCTCGGACACGTCACACAAAGCTGCGTTCCGTAGGGCTTCTTGGCATATCTTGGCAGGCCTTTGCAGGCTCTCAGCGGATACCAGCGATCATCCACAGAGTTCCTGTCCAATCCCGTGCCCCAGCAGGCCAATGCGCGCAGGATTTCGTCGGTGGTGCATGTCCGATCTGCCGTTATTGATCGAACAAGCACCAAGTGTTCGTCAAGGTGAAATTCGCGGTTAGTAAACAATTTTTGCAGGTAATCATCAATCGCTATTTACCAGTTCTATTCATCTCTCCTAATTTTATCCGACGCGAATGTTCGTCTATGTATTCGGTTTTCCAGGCAGAGTTTTGACTCTGTTTACTCATCGACCTGGTGGCGGGCCAGGGGCGGGCGGGCGCGGAAAATCGCGAAAATGGCGACGATCTCCGTCGGAGATCCGTCGTGGGGGCGACAACCAGAGGCACAGCCCGGTCGCGCCCACGGCCAACACTGCGACCCAGCGACGTGAGCCGCTTTACCTGTAACTGCCGGATCCAGTCACTTCACTGACAGGTAAAGGCAGGCAAGCGGTCTGCCTGTGCCCTAGCAAACAGCACGTCGACCGCTGCCAGCGGCACGCGGTGGCGGTGGCTTGGATCGTCCCGCGGGTCACTGATCGCGGGCGGACGGACAGGCAACAATGAAAGAACGGGGAAGAGCGAACAAGC
>JAYRFD010000904.1:0-8375 GCA_041908565.1 Polyangia bacterium
CGCTTTGTGCGACGGAGGACGGCGGGGCTCACCCGCGGGCCATTCTGACGACGCTGTCGCCGCAGGACCCGACCGACCTGAATTCACCGCTGTACCTGGATGGACAGAAGCGCTTTGTGACCCCGGGTGATCAGGCTCGCTGGCTGCTGATTGTTGCGGCGCGCGGCACGGACCCCGACGGGCGTCGTCGCTTGGCGGGCGTGGTCATCGAATCGAATCGAGCCGGCGTGACGCTGGCCCCCGCCCCACCGACGCCGTTCGTTCCCGAGATTCCGCACGCCAGCATCCGCCTGGATCGGGTGGCGATTCGCCCAACCGACGTGCTGCCCGGCGATGGCTACGATCGCTACCTGAAGCCGTTTCGCACGATCGAAGACGCGCACGTCCACGCTGCACTGTTGGGCCACCTGATCCAGATCGGGCGCCGCTTTGCCTGGCCGCGTGAGCGCCTGGCCGACGCGCTGCAGCTTTTGTGTGCACTGCTGCCGATCGGATCGTCGCCGCCGCTTTCGGCTGCGGTGCACGTTGCGCTGGCCGGTGTGATCGCAGGGACCGCTCGCTTTGTGAAAGAGTGCTCGACGCTGTGGTCGCAGGTGGATGCCGACATTGCCGCTCGCTGGGAACGAGATGCGCGTCTGTTGCATGTGGCCAGCCACGCCCGCAGCCTGCGCCTGCAGTCCGCCTGGTCCAGCCTGGGCTACGCCGTCGAAAGCCCGGCCCAGGCAGGCACGTCGTAGCCCTTGCTGCCGCCTGTGATCCGCGTCTTGCCACCGGATTGGGCGAACCCCGCGACCGCTGCGCGTCGTTGCCCTCGTACGCTGCACCGCATCGGGGTCCTGCACTTGCGTGCGACCCATCCGGCGCGTGCCTCGGTTGGCGGTTGTCGAAGGTGTTTACACAGCAAGTGCTAGACGGGAAGGCGAGGCCAAGGGCGAGCTCGACGAGGCTTAGCCGATCGGCGGCTCGATGCAGGTGCTGAGGTCAAAGAGCATGAAGATCAGCGCCTTTTCTTGTGGCGACAGCGTGGTCGTCGTGCAGCCCTTGGGATAGGCCTGGTTGGGCGCATCGCCAGACGACACATGGATGTCTGAAAACACGAAGCGCCCGCACTTCTGCGAGGCCGGCGCGGCGACCGGCGTATCAAAGGACACGTACTGCAGGCTCTGCGCGGTGGGCACCGTGATCCAGGTCTGCACGCGCGTCATGTCGACGCTCTGCAGCGTGTTTTGCGCATCCTTGACATCCAGCTTGCCAAGCACGGTCGAGCCGCCCACCGATGACTGATACAGCCAGTTGGCGAGCGTGGATCCGCGCGAGAAGCTCATGTTGATGTCCTCGGTGACGTTGCCCAGATCGGCGCGCGGGTTGAACGTCGCCAGGCCATTCCAGTTGGTCTGGTTGCGAATCCAGTAGCTGTGCCAGTGCGATGCAAGCACGCGACCGCCGGCGTTGACGAAGTCATAGACGTTCTGGATCGACTGCGCGCTTTCGTTGCTGGGCTGGTTGCTGCCCTCGCACGAGCCGATGAAGATGTCGTACTTGTTGAGGTTGTTGCTGCTGCTCCACAGCGTGCGCGCGCTGGTGAAGTTCACGCCACCGTTCAGCGATGCGTCGTACTTGTTGGTGCCGCTGCTTACGCCCGAGTACAGGTTGACGCGGCCTTCTCCCGTCTCGGGAGTGATCTCTTTGTCTTCGATTCCCAGCTTGCGCAGCAGGCACTCCAGCACGTCGGCGCCACCGGTGCTGAGCGCGATCTTGGGAATGTTGCCCTCGGTCCTGTTCTTGGGCAGGCGGGTGATGTCTTCGGGCAGCGCGGTCTCGCGGCAGCCTTCGACGAAGTTGACGTTGACCTGGCGTCGCCACTTGCCGACCTGCACGACGACCGGGACGTTTTCGCCGACCGGCACGTTGTCCAGCTTGAAGACGCCGTTGATATCCGTCTGCGTGCGCGTGACGGGCTCACCCGAAAACAGCGTGTCGCAGCGCTCGCACGAAGGCCCTGACACCAAGGTCTTGAGCTCGGAGTTCGGGATGTACACATACGCGCCGGGAATCGGCAGGTTGCCAGCCGGGATGTTGACGCGCCCGGTCAGCGTCGTCTTCTTTGAGTTCTTGCACGTGACCTGACGGCACTGCAGGTTCGTGCAGCCGTCGTAGCCCATGCTTTCGATATCCGGGTTCGAAAACGTCTGCCCGGGATCTCCACCACTTAGGCTGACGTCGTTGCACGATGAAATGGGGACCGACAGAGCGAAGACTAGTGCTATGGGGAACTTAATGCGCTGCATAAGACACCTCCTCACAGTGCATCATACCAAAGTAGGTCCTGCGCGGTTTGGGGTTCAGCACGCCTCGCCGGTGAGCCGGGTCCGGGCCGCGCCGCCCACAGGCACGGGCCCAGGAACAGCAATCGAAACAGATCCACGCCGTCGATGCGATCGCCGAACGCCTTCCGCCATGCCTGTCTCATTGCAGCCGCACCGGTCTGCGAGCGCGAAGCGGCCGGGTTTCGAACGGACTCGCTTCATCAGCACTGCGGGAACCGTCAAAGGCTTCGTGGCAGTCAGCGAATATAAATGTACATGAACTCTAAATGTAGATAATTTGTTCTGGCGGTTGAGGCATCGTTTCTGATTTTAGTGTTGATTGATAAAATTCAAATGATGGTTCATGTCGAAATAGGCGGGGCATGGGAATAAGCATTTCCATCGCGATCCATGCTGGGCAGCGGGCCGCGCGCCTGTGGACCAGGCAATGGCTTGGTTCGAGTCTGGCTGCTAGGGCGCCGGGGCGGGATGGGTCAGGACGTACTGTTTTCCCCAGGCGCCTTGCGCGATCAT
This sequence comes from Polyangia bacterium, assembly GCA_041908565.1. Taxonomy (GTDB): domain Bacteria; phylum Myxococcota_A; class Polyangia; order Palsa-1104; family JAEUJZ01; genus JAEUJZ01. Next base: position 2,841 of record JAYRFD010000904.1, read on the forward strand.
GCCGTGCTCATCGACGGGATCGGCGATGTGCTTGCGCACGACCAAGATGCCGGTCATGCGCAGGGTTTGGCCTCGCTGACCATCGGGCCAGGCGTCCTGACCGTCGATGTAGACCGGGACTTCGCCGATCATCAGGACGGCACCGGCCTTGGCATTCTGAGCCGGTCCGGACAAAAGGATGCGGCGACCTTCCAAGCTGTTGAGCTGAGCGACTTTGTGGACAGCGACCGGCGTCATGCGTTCCTTGACCCGTTCCTGTAGCTGACTGATCGATAGCGTCTGCCCGGACGCCTGCTGTGGGGCGGCTTGACCCGGCTTGCTGGTGCTGCTGCCGTCGCTGTCCTGCGCCGCGCGTCCGCTTGGGCCCGGCCCGATATCGCCATGGGCTGTGCTGCCGTCCACGCGCAGCCAGTAGCTGCCGCAGATCGACAGCTGATATTCGGGTCCGGCTGGCGCCGATCCGGCTGGCGTCGATCCGGCTGGCGCCGATCCGGCGGCAGCGGGTTGGCTGGGCTCGTCGGCGATGGTCAGTGCGAACACCCAGGAGGTTCCGACGGGAAACTGGGTGACGTAGGGACGGCAGGCTTTGCCGGTGTCGCCCTGGACGCGGATCTGCGCCGGTGCACTGCCGGCAAGCACTCGCTGCACCGCGACATCCATCGAGTAGTCCTGGTGCGCAACCACCTTGCCCGCCACCACCAGCGAGGTCTGCGGCACCACGCTTAGAAACGGACCCGCGTGCTTGCACTTGCAGGCCAGCGCGTTCGAAACGGGGAGGGCTGGCAGCAGCGCAAGCAGCCCGGGCAGTGCGAGCCAGAGTTCACGTAAGCCCTGCCTCGCACTTCGTACGCGTGTGACCATGCCCCAGTCTACATCGACGCCGCGTGCTGCGGTTCTGTCGCGGCAGGCCCGCGTCCATCCCCTTGCGCGCTGACCACAGCTTCAAGTCCTCTCGGCAGATGGGCAGAGCGGCGGTAGATCCGGCGCCGCGATCGCCGCCACGTTCCGATTTCGGATCCAGGATCGCGCTGTGCAGAGTCGGTACTCAACGCCGCAGTCAAAGCCGCAGTCAACACCGCGGGCTACAGACGCAGCCAGGCTGGCAGACGCGCCGTCGGGATCAGGCTCCACGGCAGGGCGATGGCGACCAGCAGGCCGGCCAAGCCCCACAGCACCGTCGACAGGCCCTGCTGAATAATCAGTGGACGCAGTGTGTGACTGCCCAGCTCGCCGCCTAGCTCGAAGGCGACCCAGACCAGGGCGCCGACGCGGGCGCGCTGGTGGTCGGGGCAGGCCAAGGTGGCGGTGCCGCCAGCCAGCCCTGTGACCTGCACCAAGGCAAAGCCCAAGACCGCGATGGTCGCGTACAGCGCGTCGGCTCCCCGCAGCGGACCCAGCACAGATAGGCCCAGCGCCAAGCCCAGCAGGCTGACCGCGGCCACCTTTTCCGCTGGAAATCGCCGACACAGCTGCGGCGTGGCCAGGGCGCCGGCGACGACGCCGAGGACCAGCACGACCTCGCTGTTTTCGGGCAGGGTCTTGGGCAGCCGCGCGCCCGCTGCCAGCGAGGCCGGTCCCAGCCAAAACAGCGGAGCCATCACGAAGTTGGCCAGCATCGATAGCAGCGTGACAAACAACAGCCGCGGCGATCGCAGCAGCACCAGCGGACCGTCGAAAAACGCGCGCAGCCAGGCTACGCCCGATTCCGGCCGGGCCGGGCCCAGCGGATCCGCTGCGGGCCGGGTCGGAGATCGGATGCCGGCGATCGCGGCGCTTGCCAACAGCAGAAAGACGATGCCCAGCACGCTGACGATGCGCTCGCCCAAGATGGCCAGCAGCAGCAGCAGGATGAAGCTGGCGATGAAGTAACCCGCTCGCGGCAGAGCCAGCGAATAGTCCAACGCGCGCTCGGCCTGCGAGGCCGGCACCAGAGCCGGCAGCATCGGCGTGAAGCTGGCGTCAAAGAACGCACCGGCCAGCCCCGACAGCACAAGCACCCCCACGCCGCGCTCGATGGTCAACGTCCCCGTGTACAGCATGCCCGCCACCGCCACGTGGCAGGCTGCGCGCAACAGGCAGGCCAGGCGGATGATGCGCGCGCGATCCCAATAGTCGGCCAGCGCACCGGCGATTGGCAGCGACAAAAGAGGCAGCAGCAGCGACGGAGCCACCAGCCGCACGGTCTCGTCCGCGGTGGCGTTCTTGCGGGTTACAAGCAGCCACCACAGGACGATCCACATCACACTGTGGTCGGCCAGCAGCGACACGAACTGCGCAAGCTGCGCGCGTCGGAAGTCCGGTCCCAGTGGCACGGCCGGGGCCGCTGCATCATCGCCCGAGGCCCCCGGTCCCGCCGACGACCGCATGGATGGATCCATCGTTCTTAGTATCGCACTGGTCGACGGCGGGCTTCGCGTTTTTTGCGCTGCATCAGCGGGCCGATCGACTCGCTGCGCGGCCGTCTGGGATCGGCTTGTTCGACGCGGGCCGGCTGTCGCGCGAGCGATCTTGCAATGCGCTGCGCAAAGTCACACGACGAACTGCATACTGAAGAATCGGTTCTTTTGTTCGTGGCTGGATGAACGGATGGCTTTGTCCAGCGCTGCCAAGGTGTCGAATGATGGCCGGTCTTTCCTTTGGTTACCGTCGACGTGAACAGCTGTCTGTGATCTGCCTGGGCCTGTGTGGCCTGCTGGTCGTCGCGACGTATCTGCCGCCGTTTGCCTATCTGCTGTGGATGGTGCGCTTCTTCGCGCGAGAGCTTGCGCTGTTTCAGTGCGGGCTCGCGCTTTCGGCCATCGCGCTTCTGATCAAGCCGCCTCCGGCGGAATTGGCGACGACGCGCCGAAGGCCGCTGGCGCTGGGCTGCCTGCTGTTTGTGATTGCCTCGCTGCCGGTTGCGGCCGTGCTGCCGACCTTCGTTCGACAGCGCATCGGCTTTTCGCCCCGCCAGTACTTCACGATCACGGCGCCGTCGCCGCCACCGGGCAGCGTGCTGGAAGAGCGCGATGTCCTTCTGGTTCCCGATCGCCCCGATCTGCCGGTCGATGTCTACCGTCCGGCCGGATCGAATCTCGCGGGATCGGCCTTTGCCCCAAACGGATCGGCGGTGGTTGTGGTGCACGGCGGCAGCTTTGCGCGAGGCGACAAGGGCGATGTGCCGCAGGTCTCGCGCGCGCTGGCTGGGTCGGGCTTTACGGTCTTTGATCTGCGCTATCGCCTGGCGCCGCAGTCGCCGTTTCCGGCCGCGGTGCAAGACATCCTGTGCATCGTCGGTCGGCTGGCTGCTCCGCCTGCCCAGGGGCGGTATGGCATCGACGGCAAGAAAGTGGCGCTGCTGGGACGATCGGCCGGCGGAACGCTGGTGCTAAGCGCCGCCTATGCCGCAGCCTTGCTGGGCAGCGCGACCCAGGATCCTGCGTCGGGAACGGCGCAGGTGTCTGGCTGTCCCGGACCCGCGGTGGTGCCGGCCGCGGTCGTCGCCATCTATCCCTGGACCGATCTGCAGGCGGTCTATGCCAACCCGCCGAGTCCCGATCCGCTGGACACGCGGCAGGTGATGGAAGCGTATCTGGGGGGATCTTCGGTGCAGCGACCGGCGCTGTATCAGCAGGCCAGCCCGCTTCACGCGGCCGCGGGTCGATCGGCGCTGCCGCCGACCCTATTGATCCACGGCCAGGCCGACAGCTTGGTGCCGCCGCAGCACAGTGTCGATCTGGCGAGTGCCTTGACCCAGGCCGGACACGCGGCGTCGCTTTTGCTGATCCCGTTTGCCGAGCACGGCTTCGATCACCGCCCCGGCGGAGCCGCCGAGCAGCTTGCCCGCGAACGCACACAGTCGTTTCTGCTTGAAACCCTGTTGCGTCCTTGATTGTCGCGATTGTCCTTTAATATATTAGTGTAATAGTAAAACAGAAGAACTGTTTCGCTTTTTTTGTGGAATTGATTTGCAATGTAAATATCTGCGCGAGAAGCATCGCAACCTGGGGCGTCGCCTGGCCCGTGCATGGCATAGGCTGCTTTGCACGGCTTGTTAGTCCGTTTCGCGGTCAAGCTGGATGCCGTGCTCGTCCCACATGTCTGCGTAGTTTTCGCCAGCGGGGTCCACTTCAAGCTGGGTCCATCGGCCACCCAGCGTCAGCGTCAGCGTGCGCAGGTCGTTCAAGAATGCGTTGAGCCGTGGGGTGTGTCGCTGCGCCAACGGGTCGTTGTAGAACCATTCCGGCTTAACGCCATCTTCGCCCGGCACTTCAAGCATACCCATCACATAGGAAAACCAAATGTCGGTATCGATTCGGATCTGAACCCGGACTTCTTGCGTGCTATCGACGGCGACTGCCATCCCAAGGACCGTGACTGGCGCCGCCGCGCGCATAAACATCAGACGGGTCTCGACACATTCTGGACGCAGCTCTCGCAGCAGTCCGCCGACGTCGCCGACTTCCTCTTCGACCGGGCCGGTATCGCGATAGAAGGCCAGTCGAGCCGGGGCCCAGCAGCTGTTTCCGGGCCGCACATCTTGCGGGAACAGCGGCACCAGTCCCCGCCGCTTCACCTGCGAGCGCAGATAGCTCTCGAAGTCCCCCTCGCGCGCGTCGTACGGTTCCTGGGCCGGCATGCGGACCAGCCGATAGACCTGGTGGCGGGTGCCCGCTTCGACCAGTTGGGTGCCAAAGTGAATCAATGCGTCGCAGTTCCCGCAAGGAGCGGGCAGAAAGGCTCCCCACCGGGCAATGCAGGTATGCACGAAAGTCGCGAAATGATTGAACGACGTCATGCAGTCGGTATCAATCGTCATTGAATTAATGCCAAGGTCCAGAAAATAGCGTGTTCGGAAGCGCAGATCCGCCTAGCGAGCAATAAAACAGGCCTTCATGGAACGACAGGCCGCTAAGCGCTGCCGGGATCGCAAGCAGGGCCAGTTGGAACAGCAATGGGTATATGCGCCGCTGCCAGATCGACAGAACGATCTGCACGCAGAACACGGCCAGCACGGTCCAGGTGATGTAGGCCAGGGGTCCGCTTAACAGCCGATCGAAGAGGCGGTGGTACAGCGAGCACGGCATGCGCAGCAGGACGCCCAGGGAATGCAGCGTCACGATCGATCCGCCCACGGCAAGAAGAGCCCAGGTCAGTCGGTTCCAGCAGCGATACAGCGTTTCCTGCGCAGCGGGCAGCATGGGCCCAGATTGTATCGCAGCCAGCCCCCTTCCCGACGGTGCACACAGCGCTTGATTGGCCCTGGCGCTGACCGGCCAGTACGGGCGGCAGCGGCGCGGGCCGTGGGGTGTCCGACACACAGAGCCCAGCGTACGGTGCACGGTACACGGTGCAGGCCGCACGGCACACGGCGACCAGTCAAAGAAACTCTGGTGTCCCGGCTCTGTGCCCTGGGTTCCCCCGGTCTGCACAGCAAAGGCCGGCGCTGTACAAGTCGGCCGGCGCTGTCGGCCAGGCGAACGGTTCGCTGACCGGCTAGCGCGACACCAGCGCGACCTTGGGACCGGGGATGTCGCGCGGTGGCTCTTCGATGTC
>JAYRFD010000905.1:0-2650 GCA_041908565.1 Polyangia bacterium
GGCGATCTGGTGCGGGCGCGCGTCACCGGCAGCGCCGACTACGATCTGGCGGCCACGGTCGAATCCGAAAGCGACGTGCTGCAGCCGGCGTTTCGTCCACCACAGTCGATCAAGCTGCGCGTCGTCGCCTAAGGCAAACGCCAAGCGCTGCGTGTTTCGTTCGCGGTCTGCCCGCACGACCGCAGCTTGACCGATCGTTCAACGAAGGGCTACGGGCCCGAGGGCGCGGGCTTGCCCAAGGCGACGGCGATAGCGCCGCGCACGGCGGCTTCGGGCTCTGTCTTTTCGGCTGCTTGCAGGGCCAGCCTGGCGCGATCGGATGTCGCCGCCAGTCGACCCAGCGCACCCGCTGCAGCGACGCGAACGTGCACATACGAATCGCGCAGCAAGCGCTCGCGCAGGGCGGGCACGGCATCGACCTGACCCAGCACACCCAGCGCGCGCACCAAGTCGGCACGGCTAAGCACGTTGTCCAGCACCGCCAACAAAGACGGCAGCACGCGTCGGTCGCGACTTTCGCCCATTCGATCAATCAGCGGTCGCACGCGATCGGCGTCTTGCATGGCCAGGGCGGCCGGCAAGACCTGGCTGTCGATCCACAGGGCCACGCAATCGGGATCGCGCCCGCCTTCACCCGACTTGGGCTGACAAGCCGGCAGGGCAGCCAGGGCCAGCGCGCCACACAGGCGCTGATCGGCGTCGGCCTTGGCATCGAACAGCAGGGCTCGCAGCGATGGCAGCGCAGCCGCAAGCTCGGTCGCAGTCGAGGAGCCCCCAGCGCCGCTGGCAGCTGACAAGCGCACGCGCGCCACCGCGGCCCAGCGCGACCCTTCGACATCCCCTGCGGCTTCCGCATCCCGCTGCGCAGCCAAAAGGCCCGCCAAGGCGGTTGGCGTCGCCAAAGCAGCCAGCGGATCCGCCGTTGGTTCGCCCGCGGTCGGCAGGCGCGTCGCGATCAACGGACCCAAAAGGCGCAGCAGCTGGTGACGCTGAGCCGCATCGGTGCCGGCCTGCGCCAGCGCCGCCAGCAGCACCGGAAGTACCTCGCGGTCGCCCTGCTGCGCCCGCGCCAGCACCTGCGCGTCAAGCCCCGCAGGCGGTGTCGCCGTCGGAACAGACGGTTCGTGCGGCTGCGCTTCATAGCGCTGCGCTTCCGCCAGCGATCGGTTCAGAAGCGCCCGCAAGCGGGCCGCCACATCGGCGCGCAGGCCCAAGACATTGCGTCGCTCTGCCGGATCCAGCCCCAGCTGAAACAGCTGACAGGCATCGGTCGACAGATCGCAGATCAGCTTGTCATCACCCAGCACAACCATCTTCTTGCGCCCGATCTCTGCGAACACCGGCCAAAGCGGCACCGACTGGGAACCGCTCAAGATCCACGGCGACAGATCGCGTCCGCGCATGCGGGCGGAGCGCTCGATGTCCAGAAGTCCAAGCAGGGTCGGCGCCACATCCAAAAGCCCCACCGGCGTGCGCTGCGTCTGCGGCAAGAAGCGCAGCATCGGCGCTGGGCGAGGATCCGACGCGCCGCCCAAATCGATGGTCAGCGCTTTCCCTGGGGCGTCCGCTTGATGATCGACGTGGCCATCGGCTTTGACATTGGGCACCGTCGAGACAATCAGTGGAATGTGCACCAGCTCTTCATACAGCGTGGTGCCGTGATAGCGACCTCCGTGCTCGCCAAACTCTTCGCCATGATCGGCCGCAATGATCACCAGCGCGCCCGGACGATGCACTTGCAGATAGGCAACCAGGCGCGCGATCTCGCGATCGACGTAGGCGATCTCTCCGTCGTAGCGCTGGCCATCGCTGGCATTTTCGGGCAGCGGCTTTTCGCCGTTGCCGACCGGCAGATCGGCGTGGCGATCGTACGGCTCGTGCGGTTCCAGGTAGTGCACCCAGACAAAGGCGTGCGCGGGCTTTTCGGTCTGCAGAAACGCAAGGACCTGATCGGTGCGCCGCCGGCCATCGAGGTACTCATACTTCACGTACTCGAAGCCGTAGGCGCTGTCTTCCAGGCTCTTTAGGCGATCGTGTTCGATGTAAAACACCGACGGGGGATAGAAGGCTGCAGTCTTGTAGCGAAAGCGACGCAGGATCAGCGGAAGCGTCTCGTGACTGGCGGCGTCTTGGCCCAAGGTCAGAAGCGCATACACCGGCTTGCCGGTCAGCAGCGTGGCCAGCGCAAACGACGTGTGCGGCACCTGCGTGTAGGCGCGCGAAAACACGACGCCGCGCGCCGCCAAGGTCTGCACGGTCGGCATCAAGTGCAGCCGATCATGACGCAGAGCATCGACGGTGATCAGAAAGACATCGCGACCCGAAAAGCGCGGACCGCGGTAGGGGGGCGGCACGACCTGCTGTTCGGTCGGATCCTGCGGTCCTTCGGGCAGAGGCGCGATTGCATAGGCGCGCTGGCGACGCAGCTTTTGGGCCGTGCGCAGCGCGGCATAGGGCTGCATCAGGGTGGCCGCGATCGTCGTGTGTTCCAGGATGTGGCTGCGCAAGACGGTGGCACGATGCAGCCTTTCGACGGCAAGCTGGCTGCGTCGCAGCGCGAAGGGCACGGCCAAAAGCGGCAATAGCACCACAAAGATCCAGCGCCAGCGCCGATCCGCGCCCCTACCGTAGCCGACAGACGAAGGCGTGA
>JAYRFD010000906.1:0-7937 GCA_041908565.1 Polyangia bacterium
ACGGTCAATGTGTCGTCGTCGACCCTGTCCGATGACCTGGGCAAGCCGGTCGATCGCTTCAGCAGCGACGCCGGTTCGCTGTATCGCATGGTCATCGGCTTCGACGAACGCGGCTTGCCCAAGGCGCAGGTCAACTTCCCCTTGGGCAACGATGGGCCACGCGACAGTCGCTTCGCCCGCAACCAACACGAAGCCTGGCAGAACGTGCAGTACGCCCCGCTGCGCTTCCACCGCGGCGATGTCGAAGCAGACACTGTGTTCCGCCTTCGCCTGAAACCAAATGGAGTCGTGGAGTAGACCATGCGAATCGAGAGCTACTCAGACACCTTCGGCTTGATCCACGGACTGGGCGCGCTGCGACAAAAAGGGCTGACGCCGCGCAGCCTGCTGTTCGTCGCGCTGAACTCGCAGGGACGCATCTATCTGGCCATTCCGGAAGATCTGCATCAGCTGGATCAGTCGACGATGCGCGTCGGTGAAAAGCTGGCGCTGCGCTGGCCGGAATCCGCCGATGTGCCACAGCGCCTGTTTCACTTCGACAGCATCCATGCGCTGCGCGATGACTTCATCGTGCTCAACGGCGATCGGCGCTTGGCGCATCCCGGCAATGCCCTGGATGTTGGATCGGTGATTGGTCGCTTCATCCGCGGCACCGGCGGAACCAGCGTCTTTTTTGGCTGCACACCACACCAGCCCGGCACGTGGCTGCAGGGCGGATCGCAGATTGTCGCGCTGCACGACTATGGCGTCGTCGAAGTGGTGCCGGTGCCCAGCGGCCTTTTGGCCCGTCGACTGCACGATCACCGCCTGTACCTGATGACCTATGCCGATATCGCGCGCACCGGTCATCTGGAAGGCTGGCTGCCGGTGTACGCATCGCCCTTGGGCAACATCCTGCTGGTCGAACGCCGCGTCGTCGACAACCGCGTGGTCCTGTCGTGCGAGCGCGGACTGGTCGAAGTCGATGTCCACGATCTTCCGCGGGTGACCGAAAGAGCGCAGCTTCCGACTCCGCCGCGCATGAGCAGCCCCGGGATGGATAACGGCGACGACTTCGATCTGATGGAAGAAGAACAGACGATGTCGCCGGCAGTCCTGGGTCGCCTGGGCAACGAAGCGTTCGTTCTGACGCGCGGACGAGCCCAGACCTGGGGCCTGCGCGACATCACCCCGGCCGAGCTTTGGGGCGCTCCTACCGGCGAGATCGCCGACATCCAAAGCTGGTTCGATCAAGCCGCGACATCGAACGCGCTGTAACCAGCCGGTCGCATCGCGATCGCGCATCCGTCTCTGCTCGGGCGCGCGTCGGTCCTTTATCTCTGCGAAACGCCCGCGGAATGCGTCGCCGGGGTCGGTCGGTCGGGCTGCTTTACAAATATTTACGTGCGGTACAGGAGCCGTTTACAGACGGCGATCATGCTTGTGGATGTGGGGCTCGCGGTGAAACGAACCGAAGTCGAAGCCCCAAACAGGACAGACCGGTCGCGCACGAATCACAGGCCGGTCACACACCACAAGGAGTCGCACCATGACACGCCGTCGCTTCAAGATCAGCTTCATCGCCCTGGCCGTTGCTCTGTTGGTTGGAGGCGCCGCCTACAAGAGCGCGCACGCGGGCTTTGGCCACGGTCGCAAGGCAGCCATCATGAAGCGCATCGTCAGCGCCCACATCGACGAGGTGCTGGACGATGCCAAGGTCAACGATGCGCAGCGTCAGCGTATCAATGCCGCTCGCGATCGCGTGTTCACGGCCTTTGAAGATCACCGCAAGCGCAGCGGCGGATCGATCGAGCAGGCCCTGTCTTTGTTCGAAGCGGATCAGGTCGATGCCAACCAGCTATCGACGCTGCGCGGCCAGCACGAAGCCGAACGCAAGGCGCTGGCCGATGTCGTGACCGCCGCCATCGTCGAAGTGCACGACACGCTGAACGCGCAGCAGCGCCGCGTGGTCACCGACCACATCCGCCAGTTCAAGCGCTCGCACAGCGAATAGTCCCCCCCGCACAAGCCCCTTGGCAGACGCCGTCTGCGATATGTTGTCACCATGCCGTCCGCCCGCATCACCGCCCTGCTCATCGACGACGACGTCCGCTTGGCCGCTCTTCTGAAGGAATACCTGGGCAAGCAAGAGATCGACGTGCAGCACGCCGAAGACGGCGAGCGCGGCTTGAGCGTGCTGCGACGCAGTGCCTTTGATGTGGTCCTGCTGGATCTGATGCTGCCGGGGCTGGATGGTCTGGAAGTCTGTCGCCGCATCCGCGCCACGCCCGAATTGGCGCAAACCGCCGTGCTGATGCTGACGGCCAAAGGCGATGACGTCGATCGCATCGTCGGCCTGGAACTTGGCGCCGATGACTACGTGCCCAAGCCCTTCAACCCGCGTGAACTTCTGGCCCGCATTCGCGCTGTTCTGCGACGAGGATCTGCTCCACAAGGCACGCGTCCACGCTTCAAAAGTGGGGCGCTTGAGATCGACTTCGATGCGCGCGCGGCGTACCTGGACGGCAAGACGATCGCGCTGACCAGTTACGAATATCAGCTGCTGGTCACGTTGGCCAAAGCGGCGGGACGCGTGCTGTCGCGCGAACAGCTTCTCGACGATCTGAAGGGCGAAGAATACGAGTCGTTTGATCGCTCGATCGATGTTCACGTGTCGAAGCTGCGCAGCAAGATCGAGCCGAACCCGCGCGAGCCACGCTTCATCAAGACGGTGCGCGGCGTCGGCTATGTGCTGTCGCGCGATGGGGGTTCGACATGAACCGGCTGCATTCGCGAATCTATTTTCACATGCTGGCCGTGCTGCTGTTCGTCGGCATGGCGACCAGCCTGGTGTTTTCGCTGGGTCAGCGTGGGCTGCTGCTGCGCGAAGTGACGCAGCGGCTGGCCCGCCACCTGGCAAGTGAGCTGGCCGATCGTCCGCTGCTAACCGGCGCGCCGGAGATCGATCGTGGACATCTGCAGCGCGTCCTTGATCAGCTGCACCGCGACTTCGAGATCGATCTGGCAGTCTGCGATCTGGATGGCAACCCGCTGGCCCGATCTGGGCGTCCCCTGCCTGCGCCGGCCAGCGACGAGCTGCAGGCCCTGCGACAAGGCGAAGATGTGTACCAGCGTCGCGCGGCTGCGGCCGCCGCACCGATTTCCGATTCCAAGACAGGCACCCGAGTCGCCATCTTGCAGATGTCGCCACCGCGCCGTTTGTCGACGGGCGGCGTGACCTGGCTGTGGCGTCCGCTGCTGAGCGTGGCGCTGGTTCTGCTTCTGGTGGCAGTCGCCAGTGTGCCCTTGGCCCGCCGCATCACGCGCCCCATCGATCTGCTGACGGAAGCATCGCGTCGCCTGGGCGCCGGGGATCTGGGATATCGCATTCCGCTGCCTGCGGCGCGGTGTCCGCATGGCGGTCCGCACGAAACCCACAGCCCGCACGATCCAGCACGCTGCCCGGCGGGCCATTTCCATCACAGACACGTTCACCATGGCCACCGCGACGAGCTATTCCAGCTGATGCAGACCTGGAACGAGATGGCCGATCGCATCCAGCGTCTGCTGAACGGCCAGCGCGAGCTTCTGGCCAACGTGTCGCATGAGCTGCGATCGCCGTTGGCGCGCGTGCGCCTGGCGCTTGAGCTTTTGCCGCGCGATGCCGAGTCCGAGTCTCGCTTGACCGAGATCGAGTCAGATCTGGGCGAGCTGGATCGACTGATCGAGGATGTGCTGATTACCTCTCGACTGCAGGCGACGGGGCTGCCGACGCATCCGACCGATGTGTCGCTGCGTCCGCTTCTGCAGCAGGTGATCGATCGCGCACGCAGCCACCCCAACACCGCGAACCAGGACATTCGTCTGCAGCTGGATGTACCCGACGGAAGCGATCTGACGCTGTACTCAGACGCCACGCTGCTGAAGCGAGCGATCGGCAACCTGATCGAAAACGCCGGCAAGTATGGTGCGCCGCCGATCGTCGTCAGCGTTCGTCGTCAAACCGACTGGGTCGAGATCTCCGTTTCGGATGAAGGCGCCGGCATTCCCGAAAGCGAACGCGATCGCGTGCTAGAGCCGTTCTATCGCGCCGACAAGGCACACACCCCCAGCGCCGGCGGTGCCCATCGCGGCGACAAGCAGGGCTTTGGCCTGGGCCTGACGCTGGCCCGTCGCGTTGCCGAGGCGCATGGCGGGCACATCTCGATCCGCGCCACGCACCCGCAAGCGGCAGGACAGACGCAGGACACGGGCTGCTGCGTCACCCTGCACGTGCCGACGCAGCGCAGCGCCTCCTAACGTCTGCCGGATTCCGCCAAGTTCAGCTGAAATTCGCCGATTTCGGTCGATTTTCGCCGAATCGGGGCGAGCTATGCAGACATCAGGCTGCGCGTGGCTTCCTGCCGGACGTCGCGGAAGACCGCGCGCATCTTTTCGAAGCTCTTGCGGCCAAGGCCTAGGAACGCGGCGCCTCGTTCGTCGCGGGCCGACCAGGCGGCGGCGCTGGACTGACTGATGACGGTCAGGTATTCGCGCAAGAACACGGACAGACGCGAATCGGCGCCCGACAGCAGCGCCATTGAGCGCGCCCGCGCCCGTTCGCTGTTCTGCCAGTAGCGCATGATGCCGCTGCGCAGCGCGCGCGTACCCGGCTCGGCCCCGCGAAACACTTCATACAGCGCATCGGCCAAGACCTCGCGAGCCCGCACGAAGCGATAGCGTTCGATCTCGTACCGCTGCAGCGTCGCGTCGACTGCCGCCGTGTCTTGCAGACGGCCATGCGCCGCCAGCAGCCGACCCAAGCGCTGCGCATCGGTGAAGCCGACGGTCATGCCGGCCGCAGTCAGCGGGTGCGAACAGCCTCCGGCATCGCCGACGATGGCGGCCCCGGGCAGCACGGCGCGGTCGGTGCGGATGGCTTCGTTGGCGGCAATCTGCGGCGACTCGCGGTCCAGCGAATCCAGCATCGCTTGCGCAAGTCGCGCCGGCAGGTGCGGAGCGTACTGTTGACGCAGAAGCTCTGCCGCGCCGCGTGGACCGCCGGAAAGCTCGCTGGTGACGTCGAAGCAGCCGCGCGCGTCTTGCGCATTGTCGCGACCGCCGATCGGATACAGCAGCATCGGTCCCCAGGCCCCAAGGACGATGTGCCCAAAGCCGGGACTCGGCAGCAACGGAGCTCCGCCTGGCAGACGGAACGCGACGCTGAAGGACAACAGGCGCGCCTGTTCGCTAAGCCCCAGCAGCGGCCGCACTTTCGAATGCCGGCCGTCGCAACCCAGCACCAAGCGAGCCCGCAGCAAGTGATCCCCGCTGCGCACGCCACAGACGCGGCCATCGCCATCGCGCAGGATCTCGTCGACCTTGTGGCCCATGCGCACTTCGACGCCCGGCGTCTGGCGCAGGACCTCGCGCATGCCATCGACTAGATCGCGATGTTCCATGGCGAAGCCGGTCGGTCGGTTGCGCGGAATTTCGTGGTAGGGCAAGCGCAGCGAGGGCTCGTCCTTCGACGGCACCACGGCAAAGCCGGTGATGTCCATGCCACCATGACGCCGCAGGGTTGGCAGGAAGCCCAGGTCGTCTAGCACCTGCGCCCCCGTCGGGTGGATCAGCTCTCCGGCAAAGCGAGGCTTGTGGTTGTTGCGTGCTTCCAGCACCAAAATCCGTCGCTGTCCATCCGCCAAGGCCACTGCAGCAGCACAGCCCGTCACGCCCGCTCCGACGATGATGATGTCGGCAACCAAGTCAGGGGAACCCGTTTGTTCGGCGGTCATTGCACTCATGTCGATCTGCCTTCTCCGTCGGATACGGCCAAAAAATTACCATGCTCACCGACGGAAAAAGACGTGCTAATACGCACGCCAGCGACGGGACAATCAGCCTCGGCAGATCACGGCTCTGTGCGCAGACGCACACCCATTGGCTGGCAGCTTGCGTATCCGCACCGAGCCAGCTGCGGTCTGCCCCCACATCAGCCGCACGTTCAGGCAGGACCAGCCGCACAGGGCACATATGGCCAGCCGCGCGGCTCGCGTCGACCCAGCTGCCCGCAGGTTCCCCATCGCCAGCCACGGGGACGCCGTGATATAGTCCCATCGTGGCTGAGTCGACTCACGACGTACACCGGTCAGTAAGGAACCCGCTTGCGCGCAGCATCCCGCTGGGCCTGGCTCTGCAGCTTTTGGGCAGCACGTGGCCACCCACGGCCTGGGCGCAAGGAACGGCGCCGGCAACGGCCCAAGCGCCGGCACCGCCCAACGAGCTTGAGCAAAAGGCCGCGCAGCAGCACTACCAAGCGGGCGTGATGTTCTTCCAAGCTGGCAACTGGAACGCGGCCCGCGCGGAATTCGAGGCGGCCTACCAGCTGACCAAGTACCCGGACCTGCTCTACAACCTGGCGAAGATCGCCGAAAAGCAGGGGCGAACCGCCGATGAAGTCCGCTATCTGGACGAGTACTTGGCGAGCAATCCCAAAGACGCCGACGAGGTTCGCACCCGTCTAGCCGTCATCCGCCCCAAAGAATCGGCAGCAGCCAAGCCTTTGCCGTGGCCTGCCATCGGCATCGCGGCGGGCGGGGCAGCCTTCTTGATCATTGGCTTTGCGTGCGGCGGGGCCGCTCTCGACGCGGCTAGCACCGTTGCTTCGTCTGGCAACAGCGGCAAGCCCTTCAATGCGGACCTGTTCGCCACGCAAGAGCGCGGCAAGCAGCTAAGCAGCGCGGCCATTGCCTTCGACGTGCTCGGCGGCCTTGCCCTCGCCGCGGGCGGCGGCTGGCTGGGCTATTGGTTCTATCAAAAACACCAGCAGTCCAAGACCCCGCCCGCGCCCAAGGCAGCGCTGTTGCCGATGGGCCCCGGTGGACCTGGCCTGGCAGTGATTGGGAGTTTCTAATGAAAAAAACACTCTGGTTCTTGGGTGCAATGGCCGTCGGAGTGGCGGTGTCTTGCTACAACCCAGACTTGGCGGGTGTGCACTATTCCTGCGACGAAGCCAACCCATACTGTCCCGACGGGCTGGAGTGCAGCGGAGGCGTCTGCCAAAAGCCAGGCAGCGATCCAGGAGGCACGACCGACGGCCCCCCGCCGCCCCCAACAGACGGCGGCACTGCTGTCGCCGGCTGCCGTTACGGCGGAGGCACGGACCTGGGTGCTGGCGTGTTTGCGTGCCCGGGGCGCTTCAATCCCAATCGATCGGGTGGCCTGCCACGGGCATCCGAGCTGTGCGCAGCGGGCGCGTCGATCTGCAGTTCACCGAGGACGGCCGACATGCAGAAGTGCAACAGCCTGCCCGGCTTCTTTGGCAGCACGCAGCCGGCTCGCTATGACGGCAACGGCAGCCGAGGCAGCGGCAGCAATTATTCGTGCTCAAGCACCAACAACCAGTTCAATCGAGCCGTGGCGGGCTGCGGACGCCTAGCGAATGGGCAAATCGCCGACAAGGCCTGCAATGGCTTCACGCGCGTCCTGGACTGCACGGCCGTTGATCCGTGGACCTGCTATTCCAGCACTCTGGATGACAGCCACGACAACACGAACCCCAGCGACGGCGTTCTTTGCTGCTTGCCGTAGCCTCGACGATGAAGCAAGGCCGGCTACGCCGCAGCTTGGGCTTCGTCTGATCCCGCCGGACGGCGCAGTGCCTGCGCCAAGTACCACAGGTTAAACAGACCACAGAGCAGCAGCAGCGCCGTCATCGGCAAGGTCCAAAACACGCTCTTGGGGGTCTCGCCATCAACCAGAACCAGCGCGTCTGGGGCGACGTTCATCGGCTCTTGGATCTGCGCGGCTTCTAGCTGTTCCCACAGGATCAGCGTCGACGGTTCCTTCTGCGGCAACAGCAGCGGAGGATGGCTCGGGGCTGCTGCCGGCTTGGTCCCATCGGTTGCGACCGCTGCTGGATCGGAAGGCACGCGATAACGCACCGGCTGAGGCAGCGCATCCGGCCCGGGCAACAACAG
>JAYRFD010000907.1:0-4636 GCA_041908565.1 Polyangia bacterium
AGCCGCGTACCGCCTGGCGCAGACCGTCGGAACCATTGGAACCAGCGGAAGCAGCGGAACCGGTGGCCTCGGCGCATCGACCGGCAGTGGGCGGGCCAGCGACAGTCCCTTGGCCGCCGCGATTCCCCGCGCCTTTTCCGTCGCCAAGCGCATCCGCACCGAGACGCATATCGGCCGCGCCGCAGCATCGGTCGCATCGGTCGGCGTCGAGCTGGCCACGCAGGTCTTCGGTCACTTGCGCGGCCATCCCGTGCTGCTGATCGGCGCCGGAAAAATGGCCGAGCTGTGCGCGCGCCACCTGCGCGAAGCGGGCGCGGACGCACTGCTGATCGCCAACCGCACGCGTCGTCGCGCCGAAGATCTGGCCGGACGCCTGGGCGGCAGCGCGCACGAGCTAAGCGAGCTGGAGTCCTTGCTGACGCGGGCCGCTGTCGTCGTCTGTTCCGCCGGGGCCACGCAGCCCTTGGTCACGCACGAACAGGTGGCGCGGGTCATGCGAGCCCGCCGCGGGCGCTGGCTGCTGTTTATCGATATCGCGGTGCCGCGCGATGTCGAGCCCAGCGTCAGCAACCTGGACAACGTCTATCTGTACGACATCGATGCGCTTTCCGATGTCGCAGCCGGCAATCGCGCCGAGCGTGAAAAGGCCGCTGCGCAAGCCGAAGCCATCGTCGAAGCCGAGCTACAGCGGTCGAAAGAGCGCCTGGCCTCTGCCGATGTCACGCCGGTCATCAAGGCTCTGCGCAAAAAAGCGCAGGGCATTGCGCAGGCGGAAGTCGCGCGGATCTTGCCGCGCCTAAACAACCTGTCGCCGCGCGATCGCGCGCTGGTCAGCGGCTTGGCCGATGCCGTCGTCAACAAGCTGTTGCATGAACCTCTGACGGCTCTCAAGCGCAGCGCTGCGCTTTCGGCGGGCGGGGACAAGCCACGAACCGGGGCCGGCCCGCGCACAAGCGATCCGGCGATGTCTCCAGCATCTGGCAGCGAAGGCACCGACGATCGCGGCGATGCTCCCGGCAGCCGCGATCTGGCCCAGGCCATCGTCGCCCTGTGGTCGCTGCAGCTTGAAGAAAGCGACGACGACCCCGCCGCCAGCCGCAGCGATTCCCCACCCAAGGACACGGAAGAGAGTCCGTCATGAGCGCCCACACCCTTCGCATCGCCACCCGCGGATCTGCCTTGGCCCTGTGGCAAGCGGAGTACACACGCCGCTGCCTAAAAGAGCGCGATCCGGGGCTGCAGATTGATCTGGTCGTGCTCAAGACGCAGGGCGACAAGATCGTGGACCGTCCGCTGTTTGCCATCGGTGGAAAGGGCCTGTTCACCAAAGAGATCGAAGAGGCGCTTTTGGATGGGCGGGCCGATATCGCCGTGCACTCGCTAAAAGATCTGCCGGGCGATTCCGATATGCACACGGCGCTGCACGTTGCGGCCATTCCGCCGCGCGAAGATGCGGTCGATGCGCTGGTGCTGCCGGCGTTTCTGGCTGCGGACCATGCGGGTCAAAGTGCCCGTCAGATCCTGTGCCGCTTGGGCGCTGGGGCGACGATCGGCACATCCAGCTTGCGCCGGGCGTGCCAGATCTTGGCGATAAAGCCCGATCTGCAGATTGCTCCGCTGCGCGGCAACGTCGACACGCGGCTGCGCAAGGTCGATGTCGCTCGCGAAGCCTGGATGCAAGACGTGTCGCAGCGCTTGCATGCCGTGGTGCTGGCGACCGCTGGCTTGACTCGCTTGGGACACGCCGATCGCATCACCGTGCGCTTCACCCCCGACGAGCTCATTCCGGCCTGCGGGCAAGGCGCGCTGGCCCTGCAGTGCCGACGCGATGATGTCGCAACCACGGATCGCCTGGCGGCCTTGGCCGACCGCGGCACGACGCTGGCCGTGGCGGCCGAGCGCGCATTCAACACGCACTTGGGCGGTAGCTGTCACACGCCGCTTGGCGCCTTTGCGCGGTCCGACGATGGGCAGAACGGGCTGCACATCCTGGGCTTTGTGGGCAGCGCCGATGGATCGCGCCTGCTGCGTGGTGAACGCCACACGTCGGTTCACACCGTCGAAGAGGCTCGCGATCTGGGCCGACGCCTGGCCACCGATCTGCTGGCACAAGGGGCCGCCGGCCTGCTGCAGACCGGCCCGGCCCGGCCCTCTGCGGCGTCGTAGGTCGCACCGCCTTCCGCTGGCGCAGTCGCCTCACCCACCGACGCAGTACGGGTTCAAGGGCCCGGGCCGCTGTGTTAGCGTGCGCCGCATGCGTTCGTTTGGTGCACAGGCACGTGGCCTTTTCGTCGCTTCAGTCCTTGTGGGATCGAGCTTCGTCATCGGCTGAAGCAAGCAAGAAAATGTCGACCCCGATCCCCCGGATGCAGCAGCGGTCCCGGCCGACGCTTCAGCGACAGAGGATCTGGCGCATGCATGCACACCGATGACGTGCGCGACCGTAAAAGGGGTCGTCAAGCGCAAGATGGGCGTGCGACCGCAGCACGGCGGCAAGGGCGCGCTGTACGTATCGATCATGGACGGTGATCCGGTGCTGGGCGGCAAGACTCGCTTGCTGGCTGTGCAGGTCCTGCCCGACGTGGATATGAACCCGGATGGCGCCTCGGTGGCCTTTCAGCTGAGCGATGTGCCGATTCGCAAGGATGCCTATTCAATCCTGGCGTTTCTGGACGACAACAGCACCGCGACAGAACAGAACCCCGCACCCGATAAGGGGGATCTGGTGTCGCTCAACGGACTGTCTGCGCCCAAGATCACGGTGGATCGTGTCGGTCCGATCGCGACGGACATCGTGCTTACCAACTACCTGCCGTTTTGATTGCTCTCCCCCGGGGGTGCGAATCAACCGCGCGCTGACGGGGTCGGGCTGAGGTCCTGCGAATGACAACGACGAACTTGACGCGTGCGATCCGTCGACGAGATGTGCTGCGCTGGGGCGGTCTGGGGACTCTGTCGCTTTTGCACCCGGCGCTCCTTGGGGGCTGTCAGCCTGGCGATTCTCCGTCGCCTGCCGATCCCGATGCGGCTCGCCCGTGGTGGCTGCAGGGCAACTTTGCGCCCGTGCCCGAGCGCGATCTGACCGAGCTATCCGTGGTCGGTACGCTGCCCGCCGCGCTGGATGGCCTGTACATCCGAAACGGCGCCAACCCGAAGGCTGGTGGCTCGCCACACTGGTTCTTGGGCGACGGCATGGTGCACGCGGTTCGGATCGCGCGCGGCCGGGCAGCCTGGTATCGCTGCCGGTACATCCAGACCAAGCAGCTGCAAAAGGCCGGGGCCCCGACCGGTATGGGCGGTGGTGAGCCACCGGCGCTGGATGACAACGCCAGCAATGTCAGCGTCGTCCAGCACGCCGGGCGGCTGCTGACCTCGGGCGAGGTGGGCCTGCCCTATCAGCTACACCCAGAGACGCTGGCGACCCTGGGCGTGTTCGACTTTGGCGGCAAGCTGAAGACCGCAATGACCGCGCACCCAAAGCTGGATCCGCTGTCATCGGAGCTGCATCTGTTCGGCTATGGCTTCTTGCCGCCGTATCTTTCGTATTACGTCGTCGACGCGCACGGTGATCTGATCCGCGAAGAAGCCATCGATCTGCCAAACCCCGTGATGATGCATGACTTCCAGATCACGGGGCGTCGCGTCCTGTTTCTGGATCTGCCGGTGGTGTTTGACTGGAACGCGGCCCGCAGCGGTGACAGCTTCCCGTTCCGCTGGCGAAAAGAGGCCGGCGCCCGCATCGGCGTCATGCCACGCGGAGGCAAGGGCAGCGATATCCAGTGGATTCCCATCCCACCCTGCTTTGTCTTTCACACGCTCAACGCCTACGACGACGGCGATCGGGTGGTGCTGGAAGCCTGCCGATTCGACAGCCTTTGGGAAAAGGGAGTGCAGGACACATCGGTGCCGCCGTATCTGACGCGCTTTGTGATCGATCCGGTGCGATCTTCTGTGATGGAGACGCGCTTGGACTCGCGCATCAGCGATTTTCCAGTGATGGATCCGCGCCGAGTGTCGCAGCCACATCGCTTTGGCTATTCGCTGTGGCTGGAAAGCGGCAATGCCTATGGCCCGGCGTGGATGAAGGGCTTGCTCAAGCTTGACCGGAATGGCGATCGCGTCACGGCCTATGAAGCTCCCGCCGGGCATCGCCTGGACGAGCTGGTCTTTGTCCCCGCATCACCCAGCTCCGCCGAGGACGAGGGCTTCCTGGTCGGCTTTGTCTATGACCGCGGCGAAGACCGATCGGCGCTGTGGGTGTTCGACGCGCGTGCCATCGAGCGCGGACCCATCGCGCAAATCCGGCTGCCCTATCGCGTGCCCTACGGCTTCCACGGCACCTTCCTGCCCAGCGGCAGCCCAGCCTAAGCAGCGTCGCCAAGCCTGGCGATGCGGCCCGGTGGACCGACGCGCCCCAGGGGCCGCCGGGAACGGCAAGATTGTGCAGACAAATATCCGAAATATGGATTACAATTTTTCACTGCATATATAGGTCCCAGCGGCCTGCCCCGTCGGGCCGGCCCCCAAGCGACCGATAACCCAAACAACATTGAGGGAGTACGTCATGAAGAAGACGCTGGGCTGGCTGTTGGCCAGCAGCATCGTGGCCTGTGGTGAGCCAGTTGAAGGTCCACGC
>JAYRFD010000908.1:0-4040 GCA_041908565.1 Polyangia bacterium
CCAGCGCGCCGCGTCGCGTGAAGTCGGCGAAGAAGCCAAACAGCGCGATCTTGCGTTCCAGCGTCGACACCAGAAGGAAGGTGAAGATCTCGACCGAGACCAGCGTGGGGTCGGGCAGCAGCCACAGCGCGTCGATGTCGCCGGCGATCTCGGCCAGCGCCCCGCGCACATCGCGCGCATCGGCCACCGACCGCGTCACCAGCGTCAGGCCCTGTTCTTGCGCGGCCTGCGTCGCTTCTTTGACATAGGGCGCCCAGGCGCGCGGCTCGAACAGCACGCCCAGGCGCTTGGCTTTGGGATGCACGCGGCGGATGAAGCCAAACTGCACGCTGGGCGCGACTTCAAGCCGCAGGCCCGTGATGTTCTTGGCTGACCCCACCGACGGGCCCAGCACCATGCAGAAGACCACGCTGGCGCCGGTCGACTGCGCGGCCAGCAGCGCCTTGGACCCGATGGCCAGCAGCACCGCCGACGCTGCGGTCGCTCGATCCAGCTGAGGCCGTAGCTCTGGATCGTTCACATCCAGAAGCTGCCCGTCGGGCAAGACCTGCTGCGCGGCGCTCTGCGCTTCGCGATACTGCGGCACCTTGCTGTCGGTCACGATCACGACGCTGGGCGTCGACCCAGCCTTAACCTGCGATGCGGACAACACCACGCTGGCAAGGACCGCGATCCACAGCAACAGCCGCCGCGCACCGCCGCGCATGCCGCAGCGACTTGGCAAGCGGCGCCGCCATCGTGTGTATCGCGGGTATCCGTCGGTTGCGTGCGTCGTCGGCATAGGCCCTTTGCTGTGCACCCTTACGGCAGGCGAGGGCACTGGCTGCTGCTGATGCAGTCGTAGCGTTCCAAATCGACGAACTGCCCGCCGTCGACGCGCCAGTGGACGATCTGATTTCGCACGTTGTTGTTTTCATCGAAGTCGACGGGACCCGATGCGCCTTCGTAGTTGATGGCCTGGCCGGCGGCGATCAAGCCGATGGCCTTTTCAAACTCGGCCGGTCCGGTGCGGATGATCGTTCCGCCGGGTTCGTTGATGCGGTGCATGGCGTCGCGGATCTGGGCTCCCGTGATCTGCGCAGCGTCGGGCAGACCGCGAGCCGAAAGCACGCTGGCCAGCAGCACCACCATCGTCGCGTCATAGGTGTGCGAGTCCAAAAAGATCGGCGCCACCCCGACGGTGTCCAGCATGGCTTGGCGGAACACTTCGCCGGATTGGCTGCCGTCCAAAAGGACATGCGACGTGCCTTCCTGTCCGTTCAATGCCCACGATGTAGAGTTCAAGGCCGCCGGGATGCGCGCCGCGTGCGTATGCAGAAGCAGCGTGGTGGCTCCGGCGGTGACAAAGCCTTTGGTCAGGGCGCCGGCGTACTGCGGAAACGTCGCTTCGGTGATGACGTCGGGCAGGAAGTCGTTCTGTCGGCTGGCCTGGCTGTACGGGCTTAGAAGCTGCGCGATGTCTTTGCCCCAGTCATACGTGTTGGGATCCAGCGTCGGCGTGTGCAGGTACGTGTTGATGATCGGCGGCGGACTTGGATGCAGCGCATTGGCTGAACTTTGCAGCACGCCCGCGAAGCCTCGCCCAAACGCTTCGTCGCTGGCATAGATCACGATCTTGGCTTGGCCATCGCCGTTGATGTCGCCGTTCTGTCCCTTGGCCAGCCACAGGTTGATCAGCACGCGCGACTGCGGAAACGTGTCCATCGCCGTGCGGAAGTTCCAGTCCAGGCCGTTGCGCAGCGCCGCCTGGTTGACTGGATCGCGCGGGTTGGCGGCCGCTGGGTTGTTGATGGCCGGCGACGTACACGCCATGCAGATCACGGGAACCTGCAGATCGTTGCTGCCATCGCTATCGTAAAAAGTCTGATTGATAGCAATATCGTCTTGGCTGGAATCCGTGATGATTGCTTTTACGCCCTGTTCCTTGACAAACGCAACGGCCTGCGACACCGCAACAGCTGGAGTATTCGTTGAATCACTGCTGTGTAGCTTAAATCGATACGGCTGACCCGCTTTTTCCAAGGCTTGGTTGGCATGACGGACGGCCAGGTTGGCCACGAACGTCCAGTTGGGGGTCGCAATCGCGCCGCTGCTGTCTAAGACGGATGCAATGCGGATGGTTGGTCCTGCCCATTCATCACTGCCACAGCCTTCCAATGAAAACAGGAGAGAAAACATGGATACGCAGCACAGCCACAGACGTATGTAGGAATGTGCGGGGTTCATGTGGTTCTCCAATCAATTGCGAATCGGGCTGCGTGTTGCAATGCGTCATCCAACGCTAAAAGGTCTGTCGGGCTTCAAAATAAACGGTTCGACCCAAGGTCGGCATGTCATAGCCGCCAAAGCCTGGCTCGGAAAAGCGCTGATCCGCCAGGTTGCGCAGCGACACCAGGAACAGCAGATCGCTGTTTGGCCCGGTGGGTCGGATCTGCATCGTCGACAGCGTCACATCGACGGTGCCATAGGTCGGAAGCTCATACGCCACGTTGTTGTTCAGCGCCGTGTTGCTCTGCGACGATCCGCGCGGCCCGACGATCCGTCCCTGCGCGTTGATGTGCAGGTATGCCTCGGGCACGTCGACATCGAAGCTGAGCACGCCCATTCCCGACGGGAACAGCGGCGGCGGGTTCTGCACGGGCACGCCCGGCGCGCTCAGACGGGCCCCGGATAGGCCGGCCAGGTAGCTACCCCAGGCGCTGACCGCCCAGCGGCGATAGGTGAAGCGGGCCGATAGCTCGAAGCCCACCGACGACGCACGCCCTTGATTGGTGGCGACAAAGTCGACGCCGGTCTGCTGAAATTCGATCTTCTTGTCCAGGCTTTGGAAGAAGACGCCACCGTCGAGCAGCAAGTGACCAAACAGCGCTGTACTGAATGCCGCTTCGACGCTGTCCAGCACCTGCGGCACCAGGCGAGGGACGCCCGACGCATCCAAGTTGCCGACGACGTTAAAGCGATTTCCGAAGCCGGGCTTGCCATGCAGCATATTCAGCGATGGGGTCTGGAACGCGCGCCCGGCGAAGATCTTGGCCGATAAGCGCTGCGTAAAGCGATAGGCGACAGCCCCGCGAACGCTGATCTGCGGATCGTATTCGGCATTGCCGATGGCGATCTTGTCCACGCGAACATCGGCATTTAGTCGCAGGTTGGGCAGTGCCTTAAAGGGGGAACTGGCAAGCTGCAGAAATGCGCCGACGTCATAGCTATTCAGGTGCGGATCTTCGTTTTGACCAATCAGATTCACCTGGTCGCCGGCCAGCCGCAGGACTTCCGGCTGCAAGAAGGTCTGCGTGTAATACAGCTTTGTCGACCTGGCATATTCGATATCCAGGCCCGCGCGGATGGATAGCCTGGATTCAAACGGTCGATACGTGCCAGAGATCGACGTGTTGACGGCATGGTAATCTACATTGGGCTGGAATCGATACCGCGGATTGTCGGTCAGAAACAGCTGATGGTCGCGGTCTGACGTGCCAAACGAATACCCCAGCGAGGCAGACAGATCGAACTTGGACCACTGCTTGTCATAGCGCAGCGCGTTCCACAGGTTGACGTAGGCGATGTTGCTGGCGTGGCCCAGCAGGGCATTCAGGCGGAACTCACCGGCCGAGCTAAGGCGCGACAGACCGGCCTGCAGGCTCAGGCGCCCCAGGGTTTCCGACTGCATGCCGACCTGCAGATAGGCGCTGATCGGGCTGGCGATGTCGTCTCGACTGGTCCGCGTAAACAGCAGGCTCTGCGGGTTGGCCGTCGGATGCGTCGGATCCAGCGTCACGCCGGATCGGTTGATGCGATCGCCGCTTAACGCCGCCATGGCGAAGAAGCGCGTGCCCTGATAGCTCAAGAAAGCCGAGCCACCCAGGCTGCCGTTGCCGCGCACGATGCCGGCGCGCTGCCCCAGACCGCCGCTGATTCCGTCGGGGCCCTTGCGCGTGATGACGTTGACGGTGGCCAGAAACGCATTGGCGCCGTACAGCGCCGACAGGGGACCTTTGACGATCTCGATGCGCTCGACCGCTTCGATGGGGATGAACTCG
>JAYRFD010000909.1:0-4353 GCA_041908565.1 Polyangia bacterium
CTCTGCGCTTTCCCGCCTGTTCCGAACGCTGCCTGTCTGCCTGCTGTTCACGCTGCAGCTGCTGTATCTGGTATCCGACGCACAGGCGCAGACACAGATCCCTGCGCAGTCGGTGCTGTCATCGGTGACGCAGCCCGGGCATGGTATCGCTGACGCTGGAGAGCCGTGGTCCGTGGTGACAAACCCTGCAGGCATGACGCCCGTGCGCGGCTGGATGTTTGGCCTGCGTCACAGCGAGCTTTCGACGGACACCGGCTTCAGCGGACGCGGCACCGGCCTGTATCTATCGCATCCAGTGCCCTATCTAAGCCGCTTGGTCGCCGGCGGTGCGATCGAGGTTCTGCGCCCAGCGTTTAGTGGCCCGACGCAGTGGAATGGCAAGCTGACGCTGGCCCTGGCCTATCGCTTGCGCCACTGGGTATCGCTGGGGCTGGGTTACGCGCACGTGTTTGGCGCGTCCACTGCATCGCCCAGTGGATTGGACTCTGTTTCCGTCGGTGCCCGCGTCGAGATCAGCCGCTTCGCAGCCATCGGAGCGATGCTGTACGACCTGTCGGCTCCGCTTTTGAGCCCGCCCACCGCCACGCTGCCCGCGCAGCTTGTCGAGCGCAGCTACGAGCTGGAAGCGCTGCTTCGCCCGACGGGCGACACCCGCTTTGAGCTGGCGATGGGACTGCGATACGGCGAAGCCTCGCAGGTGCTGTGGCCTCGCATGCGGCTGTGGCTGCGTCCGACCGCCGGGCTGGGCCTGTCTGCCGAAGGCTCGGTGCTGATGGATCCGGATCAGTTTGGGTCGGCCGCTGCAGCCCCCGCCGCAGCCAGCTTGAACCGTCAGCTAGACTTTCGCGTGACGCTGGGCCTGTCCCTGGACTTTGCTCGCGTCGGCATGGACGTGCACGGCCTTTTGGCCGGCGCGAGCGGCGTTGGACCTGCGCCACGGCGAGCACCGACTGCAGGATTCCATGGCGTCAGCGTCGGGCTGCGCGTCTCAAGCGAAGACTATCCGGCGCTGTGGGCAGGGGGCGCTCGCATGCTGCGGGTCGACCTGGGCGGGCGCGGGGACGAAGCGATGCTGTGGCTTTTGACCCGCCTGCGCCGCGTCGAGAGGGACTCACGCGTGCGGGCTGTCGTCGTGGTGCCCGCCGGTCTGCGCGGAAGCTGGGCCACCGCCGATGAGCTGAGGCAAGCCATCGCGCGCCTGCGGGCCGCCGGCAAGCGTGTGTTCGCGTACAGCGGCGGCCTGACCAACAAGGACTATTACGTCGCCAGCGCGGCCGAGCGCATCTTCTTGGATCCCGAAGGCGGCATCCGCCTGACCGGCCTTAGCAGCGAGGGCTTCTTTTTCCGCGAGGCGCTGGACCGCCTGGGTGTTCGCGCCGAGCTTGTGCGCATCGGTGACTTCAAGTCGGCCCCTGAAACGTATACGCGAACCGAGCCAACGGAGATCGCGCGCAAGATGCGCCAGGGCCTGATCGACGACCAGTTCGATCGTCTGCTGGCGGGCATCGCGCAGGGACGCGGCCTGCAGCCAGCGCAGGTGCAGACGCTGGTCGAGCAAGGGCCGTTCACCGCGCAGCGCGCCCTCTCGGCCAAGCTGGTCGACGCGGTCGCCACCGGCGAACAGACCGAACAGCAGATTCGCCAGATCCTGGGCGAAGCGCTGCCGCTGACCACCCTGTCCGCGCCCTTGGAACATCCACAGAGCTATGCTCCCGTCGGTGTTGCCATCGTCCACATGCACGGCGACTTGACCGGCGGGCAGTCGCGCGAGGTGCCCTGGGTCGGCCTGCGCAGCGTCGGGGCCGAGACCATCGTTGAAGCCTTAGAAGCCGCCGGCAACAACCCGCAAGTGCGCGCCATCGTGCTGCGCATCAACAGCCCCGGCGGATCAGCCACCGCTGCAGAAGTCATCGCGCGTCAGGTGGTCGAAGTGGGCAAGCGCAAGCCCATCCTCTGCTCGCTGGGCGACGTGGCAGCCTCGGGCGGATACTACGTGGCGGCGCCGTGCGCTTTGATCTTTGCCACTCCGTCGACGATCACCGGATCGATCGGCATCTTCGGCGGCAAGGTTGACGCCAGCGGCCTTATGGACTGGGTGCGCGTGCGGCGCGTGACCTATCAGCGCGGCAGCCATGCCGACCAGGAAAGCAACTTCCGCCCCTACAGCGACGCCGAACGCGAAAACCTTCGGGAACAGCTTCAGCAAGGGTACGAGCGCTTCTTGGACACCGTCGCCCGCGGTCGCCACATGAGCACCAAAGAAGTCGACGAGCGCGGACAAGGTCGCGTCTTCACCGGGCAGCAGGCGCTGGCCCAGCGCCTGGTCGACCGCCTGGGCGGACTGGGCGATGCGATTGCCGAAGCCCGCCGCCGAGCCGGTCTGGATCCCGAAGGCCGCAGCCCGCTTTTTTACTATCCGCAGCGACGGAGCAGCCTGCTTTTCGATCTGCTGTCGGTGCTGCCCAACCTGCTGGATGTCGGTCCCATCGAACAGCAGCGGACCGATGCTCCGTCGCTGGCATCGGGCTCGCCGCAGCCGTCGCTGTCTCCTCTGCCCTCGGCAGACAGCGAGCCCAGCGCCGCCAGCCAGCTCCTTTCGACGATTGCCGCCCCGCTTTTGCCGGGGCTTCGCACCGCGCTTCTGCTTCTGGACAGCACCCGTCTGGCCCGCCTGGATCCCGAGCTAAGCCTAGACCCCATTCCCGACCAGACCCCGCAGCCCTAACTGAATACAGCCAATTGGGGATTGGCAAATCCACGCTCAACTTTATCAACACATGAATTAATTGCCAATTAATCATCAATATCAATCCATCTGATAGTCGATTTCAGATATTCCAATTACTGGCCTGGTATGCCAATCTGCCGGACGCTAGACCTCCAGGCTTGCGGCAGAGCAGCGACGGACCCGGGCCTTACTTGCGGTTGAAGGTTCGTTCGTAGTCGGGGGTCAGGCTGTGCTCGGTGATAAAAGGATTGACGATATAGAACTGCACGCTGGGGCCGTTGTTTGAGCACGCGACGAACGACAGCGTGATCTTGCCGGCGGGCACGTCGACCGATACCACCTGACGCAGATCGGCCTTCTTCACGAGCGAGCCGTTTAGGTAGACGCCTCCGTCCTTGTCGTCGAAGTACGCGTCGACCTTGACGGTCTGCGACATCGGCGAATCCAGGAAGTACGTGACGGGGCCATAGCAGACGTTGTTGCAGGTGGTCATCACCAAGTTGCCGCCCAGGCTGATGATGCCGCGGTCGCTGTAGACGACCGGGCCAAAGCGATCGCTGCCGCCGGGCTGCAGGTTCAGCGCGTCGGGCAGGCCGCAGGAAAAGCCCATGGATCGCGACAGGCTAACGACGGCGGGATACGTGCCGCGGTGCAGGGCAAGCTGCAGGTCGTCGCCGCCAACGCGCACCGGGCCGTCGAAGTCGACGCTGCCTTTGAATCGTGCGTTGCCGTCGAAGCGAGTCTCTCCGCTGAAGCTGCCGCTGAAGGTGCCGGCGGGTCCAGTATCGCCGCGGGGCCCCGCTGGACCGACTTCGCCCCGGCCCCCTTGGCTGCAGGCAGACAGGGCGCAAAGCAGCGGCAGCGCGTGACGAAGCACCGGAGTACGGCGGGCAGCAACAGGCGGGCGTCCGACGGAAGCGACGGTGGTCATGGGAACCTCTGCGCGGCACCTTATCGAAGGCCCGGCAAGCGCACCAGCCTTTGATCGTCGGCCATGGCTCGATTCGTTCTGGGCAGCGCGCTGCCCATGCCCGATCGAGTCGTAGGTCTGCAGTACTGTGTGCCCGTTTCTGCAGCGTCGCAGACGCCGGCTGCCGAAGCTTGCGCAGCGACGCTGCTTCAACCGCACGCAACACAAGGAGACGACCATGAACACTGCACGATCCATCGGGACACTGGCTGCGACGCTGCTTCTTCTTTTGGGCTGTGGGCCGGCGGAACAGGACAGCCGCGGCCTGCCGCAGACCGGCGATCCCGATCCCGCCACACTGATCGCGCCGGGCGCGACGGACTTCACGCTGGACAAGCCGTACATCAACCGCATCTGGGGCAGCAGTGACAAGGACGTCTGGGCCGTCGGCAAAGACGGCATGATGCTGCACTGGGACGGCAAGATCTGGGGTCGCATCGCCGTGCCGACGGGCGAGACGCTGATGGCGATCTGGGGTGCCAGCGACAAGGACATCTGGGCTGTCGGCGATCACGGAGTCGTCATTCACTGGGACGGCACAAGCTGGAGTCGATCGATTACTCCCGTGCCGGACACCGCGGCCCTAAACGACGTCTGGGGGACCAGCGGCAGCAACGTCTGGGCGGTCGGCGATCGCGGCGTGATCATCCAGTTC
>JAYRFD010000910.1:0-12006 GCA_041908565.1 Polyangia bacterium
ATCTTGGCGGGCATGCTGCAGCCCTCGCGTGGATCCGTGTTGGTGGACGACGTGTCCCTTTCCGATGTCGACGATGTCAGCTTCCGTCGCTGTCTGGGCGTCCTGTCGCACGAACCGCGGTGCTACGCCGAGCTGTCGCCGCGCGAAAATCTTCGCCTGTTCGCGCAGCTTTACGACCTGCCCGCCGCCGCGTATGCCCGCACGGAACGAAGTACCGTCGAGACATGGCTGCGCGCAGTCCGCTTGGACCGAGCCGCTGACCGTCCTGCTCGAACGCTGTCGCGCGGCATGCTGCAGCGCTTGGCGATTGCGCGCACGTTGCTGC
This sequence comes from Polyangia bacterium, assembly GCA_041908565.1. GTDB lineage: Bacteria > Myxococcota_A > Polyangia > Palsa-1104 > JAEUJZ01 > JAEUJZ01. The sequence goes on from JAYRFD010000910.1 coordinate 326, forward strand.
ACGAACCGTCGCTGGTGCTGCTGGACGAACCGTACACTGGCCTGGATCAAGCGGGTGTCGCGATGCTGTCGCAGCTTGTGCAAAAAGAGCGCGAGCGCGGCGCCATCGTGCTGATCGTCACGCACGATCTGGCGACGGTGGCCCCGCTGTGCGATCAGGTCGTGGTGCTATCCAAAGGACGCGTCGGATCCCAGACCCAGCTGGCCGTCGGCAGCGGTACCGCTGAGTCCTTGCTGACGATCTATCGCCAGGCCGATTCGAAGACTACGCGCGCTCGTCCGCCTGCCGCGGATGCCCCGCAAAGCGAAGGCGCGCCATGAGCCCCGGTCGCTTCTTGCGTCAGGTCTGGCTGCTTTTCAGCAAGGACGTTCGCGTCGAGCTACGCGCCGGCGAGCTGATCTACGCGACGATGCTGTTCGCCGCCATCATCGTGCTGCTGTTTTCCTTCGCCTTCTTGGGCGGATCGCCGCCGACCGTCGAGGTCATGGCCGGCGTGCTGTGGGTGGCCTTGGCCCTGGCCGGCTTGGTGGGCATCAGCCGCAGCTTCGAACGCGAACGCGAAGCCGACACGCTGCGAGGTCTTCTGTTGTCGCCGCTGTCGCGGTCCGCGATCTATCTGTCGAAGCTGCTGTCGATGGCTTTGCTGATGTCGCTGGTCGTGGTCGTCGTCGTGCCGGGGCTGCTGCTGCTGTTTGGCATGCAGCTATCGGGTCTGGATGCGCTGGGTCGGCTGCTGCTTTTGCTGTTCCTGGGAATCCTTGGCTTTACCGCCGTCGCGTCGCTGTTTTCGGCGTCCCTGGGACGCGCCCGCGGGCGCGAACTACTGCTGCCGCTTCTGGTCTATCCGCTGTCGGTGCCCGTGCTGCTTGCCGGCGCTCGCGGAACCTACGATATCCTGTATGGCACCACGGAGTCCCTGATCGATGCCGCCCGCTGGGTGCGCTTCCTGTTGGCCTTCGATGTGCTTTCGATCACCTGTGGACTGTGGCTGTTTGAGCCTCTTTCAACCAACGAATAGGACGCCGTCCGCCACCTGACTGCCCGTCGACCGGCGCGGCCTATGAACGAAGAAGTCGAGACTGTCATGACCCACTCTGCAACAAACCCACGACCGGCTACGCTTCCCCTGGGGCTTGTCGCCGTCTGCCTAATCTTGGCGGTCGGTTACGCCTTGGTGCCCCAGCTGATCTTGTCGGCTCCGAACGAGCCCACGATGGGCTTCGTTCAGCGCATCTTCTATTTCCACGTGCCCGTCGCCTGGCTGGCCATGTTGGGAGCGCTGACCGCCGGAGCCGCGAGCGCGCTGTATCTGTTTCGTAACTCCGAAGCGGCCGACGAAGTGGCGGCATCTTCTGCCGAGCTAGCCGTGATCTTCGGCTTGTGCGCCATCGTGTCGGGCCCGCTGTGGGCTCGCAAAGCCTGGGGCGTGTTTTGGCAGTGGGACGTGCGCCTGACCACGACTGCCCTCTTGTGGATCATCTTCGTCGCGTACCTGTTCGCCCGTCGCTACGGCGGGCCGGGGGCGCGTCGACTGGCGGCCGGGTTGGCGCTGTTTGGCGCGGCCGATGTTCCGCTGATTTACATCTCGGTCTCGATCTGGCGGACGATTCATCCCAAGACCAGCGTAGTACCGACGCTGGACCGCGGGATGCGCCCCGCTTTCTGGGCCGCCATGCTGCTGTTTTCGACGCTGTTCTTTGTGCTGCTGGCCATGCGGCGCCGTCTGGAACGCTTGCGCACGCAGTTCAACACCCTGTACCTAGACGCCGACGAGGCGGGACTTCTGGACGACTAACCGAGGGTCGACATGACCATGACTGCTTCGCCCCAACATCCGATTCGACTTCGCGCCGCGGCCCGCCGGGCTGGTGGATTCCTGATCTTCTCGCTGTGCCTGGCTGCCGCTGGGGCTGGTTCGGCTTGGGCAGATAAGGTCCCAAGCCCTCCGTCTGCACCGCCTGCTTCCGCGCCCGCAGCTGCTGCGGCCGCCGCTGCTGCTGGACCGGCAGCCCCGGCTGCGGCAGTGCCCGACAAAGATGGCTTCGTGCCCGAGAGTCGCCCACCCGCCATGAACAACGTCGAAGCTGGTCTGCCCGCGGCTCCGCTGGTTGGCGCGGCCTATGGCTTCATCTGGCTGGCGGTGTTTGGTTTTGTCGTCTGGACGCTGCGCCGCACGACGCAGCTAGAAGCCGACATCGCCGATCTGCGCGAGCGGATTGCGCGAGCCCAGGGCTCATCAAAGTAGCTGGCAGGTCGACGATGCCGACGGCGGCCCACGTCATCTACATTCCTGCGATGCTGATGTTCGGCATCTTGATCGGCTATTTCTTGGGCACGCGAGCCGCACGGGATGCCATGGCTGCGGAACAGGCTCGTCGCGAAGCGAAGGCCGCTCGGCGAGCTGCCCGTCAAGCCGAGCAGGCTGCGACCCAGGCCACCGGCGACACCGCCAAGTCAGGAGGAAACGATGCAGAAAATCCGCCTCAATGACGAGTGGACTCGCCTCTTCGCCCGCTATCGCGAAGAGCACCAGCACCCCATGAACAAGCGGCTGCACAAAGTCGGCATCCCGCTGATCTTGTCGAGCCTGCCGATGGCAGCGACGCTGGTTGGCATACCACTCGCCGCCACGCTGTTTACTGTCGGCTGGGGCTTTCAGTTTGCCGGCCACCTGTTCGAAGGCAAGAAACCCACGTTTGTCGACGACAAGCGCGCCTTGCTGATCGGGGCCATGTGGTACCTGGATCAGATCGGCATCACGGTGTTTGAAGAGACGCCGGCCCAGTAAGGGATCCGCCTCGTCGGTACGGGGCGACCCACGCGAACGAGGGCAGCTGAGCCAGCTTTCGCTGTGCCTGATTGGTTCGGTTGGGCGCTGGTGGTGAATCGATGGGAAGGGGGCGGCACGGCTGCGGAAGGGGATGCGGAGTCGAGACCGCGCGGGCGCTTTGGGGTTAGCGAATGCCGCGGCGATCTTCGCGTAGCTCGCGGCGGTCTTCGCGTAGCTCGTTGCGCGAGCGCTGCAGCTCGGCTCGCGCTAGCTCAACGAAGCGCACCATGATCTGGCGGGCGCGAACCAGGATGGGAACTTGCGGGCCCCAGACATACTGGGCAGCGACGGTGCGCTCGAGCTCACCCAGCAGCTGCTGTTCTTCCGCCAGGGCGCCGCGTTCGCGGGCCGCATCGCGCTGATCGTCGCGCAGGTCGCGAGCGTCCTTCATGTTGCGGTCGCGCATCAGCTCGCCACCCGAGCGCCCGACTTCGCGGTTGGCCTGCCCGACTTCACGGCTCTGCTCTGCCACTTCCGCCCGACCCTGCTGCACGAAGCTGCCCAGCGCCGCGCGCACACCATTGGTGTCCTGGCGACCGACGGCCGCGTCAAAGGCGTTCAGCGTGTTCTGGAAGCGAGCCAGATCGCGCTTGTCGTCCTGGACCTGATGGGCACTTCGACCCACTTCGGCTCGGTCGCGACGAAGCTCGCCACGACGCGGAGGGCCCGGCATGGGCTGAGCAAAGGCAGCGTGGGCAGACAGAAGCAGAACAGCGGTGACAGTGAGGTTGCGCATGCAAATCTCCCTTTGGGCGGTGTGGGGACTGTAGGGCTCGTTCCCCATGTCGGACGACGAGCCCCCAGCTAGATTCACAGGCTCTCCATCTTACTCGCAAGCCGCCGAAAGTTCGGCACTTTGCTGTCTGGCGCTTCGCGGCCCGTACACAAAGCGTGGGCTGCGCCGCGGTGTGGACCGCAGCCAGTACGTCGACCGGCCTTCAGATATCCAGCGCTTGGGCGTCTTTTGCGCGGTCCATGATGAAACGGAAGCGCGCGCTGGCATCCTTGCCCATCAAATCGTTCAGCACGCGATCGGTCGTCTCTTTGTCGCCGATGCGGACCTTCAAGGCGACGCGACGCTTGGGATCCAGCGTCGTCGCCCATAGCTGCTGCGGCATCATCTCGCCCAGACCTTTGAAGCGGGTGATCTCGGGCTTGGCGTTCTTCGGCAGCCTGGCCAGGATTCGATCCTTTTCCGCGTCGTCGAGGACCCAGTGCGTCTCTTTGCCGTGATCGATGCGGTAAAGCGGAGGCTGCGCCAAGAACACATGCCCGTTTTCGATCAGCTTGGGCAGGTAGCGATAGAAGAAGGTCAAGAGCAGCGTCGAGATGTGATGTCCATCGCTGTCCGCGTCCATCAGCAGGAAGATGCGGCCATAGCGCAGCCGCGCTTCGTCGTACTTGTCGCCCATGCCGCAGCCCAGCGCCGACACGATGTCCTGCAGTTCCTTGTTCGACAGCAGCTTCTCGATCGTCGCCTGCGCCGCGTTTAGCACCTTGCCGCGCAAGGGCAGAATCGCCTGCGTCTTGCGATTGCGCCCCTGCTTCGCGGACCCACCTGCCGAGTCACCCTCGACGATAAACAGCTCGGTCTGGTTCGGGTCGTCGCTTTGGCAGTCGGCCAGCTTGCCGGGCAGGTTCAAGCGGTGGCTGACCGGGCCCTTGCGCTGGACAGCGGCGCTGGCGGCCTTGGCAGCTTCGCGAGCCCGCGCGGTGTGGACGATGCGCGCGGTGATGGCGTCGCCCGATGACTTGTTGTTGTTCAGCCAGCCCTCGACGAAGGTGCGCACTGCGCCGTCGAGCTCCGCCGCGACTTCCGGGTTGTTCAGGCGCTCTTTGGTCTGGCCCTGAAACTGCGGCTCGCGCACGTAGCAGGACAGGATGGCACACAGACCGTCGCGGATGTCCTCCGCCGTCAGCGTCAGACCCTTGGGCAGCAGGCCGTGCGTGTCCATGTAGTTGCGCACGCCTTTGACCAGGCCGGCCTTTAGTCCGTTTTCGTGCGTGCCACCCGACGGAGTCGGAATGCCGTTGACGAAGCTCTTGATGTACTCGCCGTCGCCTTCGCTCCACAGAAAGGAAACCTCGAAGCGGGTGGCGCCGGCCTCCCCGCCGCGTTCGACATAGACCGTCGGACACAAGGTCGGCTTGGCGCGATCGGTGGCGATCTTCTGCAGGTAGTCGGCGATGCCGCCCTGGTGCTGGAACTCGATGCGTTCGCTGCCGGCTTCGTGGACGAAGACGACGCGCAGACCTTTGTGCAGGTAGCTCTTGGCTTCCAGGCGCTCGCGCACAAGCTCGACGTCGAACTGGGCTTTTTCGCCGAAGATCTCGGCATCGGGGCGGAAGAACAGCTTGGTGCCGCTGCCGCGGGCTTTGCCCACGACAATTGGCGGACCGACGGGTACGCCGCGGGCGAAGCCCTGCTCGATCTCTTGTCCCTCGCGCTTGACGCGAACCCACAGCTCCGCCGACAGCGCGTTGACGACAGACGCTCCGACGCCATGCAGACCGCCCGAGTGGGTGTAGCTGCCTTCTTGAAACTTCCCGCCGGCGTGCAGCGTCGTCAGGATGATCTCGAGCGCGCTCTTGCCGTACTTGGGCATCATGCCGGTCGGAATGCCGCGACCGTTGTCTTCCACCGTCGCGGATCGGCCATCCTTGTGCAGCGTTACGGTGATGCTGCTGGCATAGCCGTTGATCGCTTCGTCGACGGCGTTGTCGAGGATTTCCCACAGCAGGTGGTGATAGCCACGGCTGTCGACGCCACCTATGTACATGCCGGGTCGCTTGCGGACCGGCTCTAGCCCTTCAAGGACGACGATGTCCTCTTCGGTGTACTGCGTCCCAGCCTTGGTCTTGCTGGTGTTCTTGTTCATTGCGGCCATCGGGATCCCGTTTCGCTTTGGTTACGTCGATCCGAACAGCGGCCCAGAATCGGGAGGGCCACTGCCGGGGCCTTGGCTGCTGTTGGCGCCGGGCGGCTTGCCGGCTCCAAGCTGTGGCACCGTCGGAGAGGGCGGCAGATAGCGCATCAGACGACCGCGCTTGAGCACCTCGCGCCCTTTGCCACCGCGGGCGCCCAGATCGGTTAGCGTGACGATGTCCAGCACGTCGCCCTTGTCGGTCTCGACGCGCAGCGGCTCGGCCACGCTGAAGCCCAGCACCTTGTCGTCGCCCTGCAGTTTCAGAAGCTGCACGCCCTTGCCAGCCCCGGACAGCACCGGCACTTCGTGGGCCGGACAGGCCAGCGCTCGTCCCTCGGCGGACACGACATTTACGCGAGCCGCATCGACCGCCATGCGCACACCCAGCACCGCATCACCGGCTGCGGGCTTGGCAAACATGCGCCCACTGCGCGTGGACACTTCGCTGTGGGTGGCCAGCGCGAAGCGCAGTGCCAGGCCGGTCTTGGTCACCGCCAGAAGCTGGATGCCGTCAACGGGCCCGGGCAGCGTGCGTGGATCCAGCGACATCGCCGCGACCACCTGTTCGCCGTCGTCAAACTTGAACAGCTTCTGCACCGGCTCGCCGTAGCCCGTCGTCGCTGGGATATCCAGGATTCGACAGACATACGCCGATCCGCGACTGCTGAAGAAGACCGCCAGCTCCTTGGTTGATCCGCCAAGGACGCACATCACTTCGTCGCCTTCGCGGACACGCGTGGTCGAGATATCGCGCAGCTGACCGACGCGCTTGACCCAGCCATCGCGTGTCAGGATGACGTTGCTGTCTTCGTGCGCGATGAACGCCGTCTCGTCGACGGTGACTTCTTCGGCGGGAACCCCGATGCGCGTGCGGCGCTTGTCGGCGTATTTTTCGCGCAGCTCACCCAGCTCACGCCGGATCACGTCCCAGCGCTTGCCGTCGCTGGCCAGCAGGCCTTCGATGCGCTTGGCTTCTTTTTGGCGCTCGGCCAGCTCTTTTTGGATGGCCAAGATTTCAAGCTTGGCCAGCTTGTACAGCTTCAGTTCCAGGATCGCTTCGGCCTGATCCTCGTCGAAGCGGAAGCGATGGATCAGCTTCTCTTTAGCGTCCGCTTTGCCCTCGCTCTTGCGGATCATCACGATGATCTCATCGAGCGCGTCGTACACGCGGGCAAACGCATCCAGCACATGAATGCGCTTCTGAAGCTCGCCCAGTTCATGCCCCAGACGACGGGTGACGACCTGGAAGCGGAATTCCAAGAAGTGGCGGATGCAGTCGCGCAGGCCCAGGCGCTGCGGGGCACCGACTTCCGGATTGTCCGTCGGCACCAAGCAGGTCATGTTGATCTGCACGGTGCTTTGCAGACCGGTGTTCTTAAACAGGTAGGCCATGACCAGCGTCGGATCGGACCCGCGCCTTAGTTCGAACACGATGCGCGTATCGGTGGTCGATTCGTCGCGGCAGTCCTGCACCATCGGCAGCTTCTTTTCTTCGACCAGCTCGCCGATTTTTTCCATGATCGACGACCGCACCACCGCATACGGAATCGAGTCGATGATGATGCGCTTGCCCTCGCGCCGATCCGTCGGTTCTTCGACGTGATAGGTGGCGCGCAGGCGCAGCGATCCGTGGCCGGTCTCATAGACCTCGGCCAGCTCGGCCTTGGATGTCAGAAGCTCGCCCGCCGTCGGAAAATCGGGTCCGCGCACATAGCGCAACAGCGCCCGCGTATCCAGCGTCGGTTCGTCGATCAGCGCCAGGCAGGCATCCAAAAGCTCGCCGGCGTTGTGCGGCGGGATCGACGTGGCCATACCGACCGCGATGCCCTGCGTGCCGTTCAAAAGCAGGTTTGGCAGCTGCGCCGGCAGGACCACCGGTTCGAAGCGCACACCGTCGAAGGTCGGGCGGAATTCGACCGTGCTCTGCCCAAGCTCGCCCAAAAGCGCGATGGCTGAGTGCCGCAGCTTGCATTCGGTGTACCGGTACGCCGCTGGCGAGTCCCCGTCTTGCGAGCCGAAGTTGCCGTGTCCATCGATCAGCGGGTAGCGCAGCGAAAAGTCCTGCGCCATGCGCACCAGCGCTTCGTACACCGACGAGTCACCGTGCGGGTGGTACTTGCCCAGCACATCGCCGACCACCGACGCACACTTGCGAAACTTGGCGTCCGGGTACAGCCGCTGGTCGTGGTACATGGCGTACAGGATGCGTCGCTGAACCGGCTTCAGCCCGTCGCGCACGTCGGGCAACGCACGCGACGTGATGACCGACAGCGCATAGTTCAGGTAGCGGCGCTGCGTCTCTTCATCCAGCGAGACCAACAGCTCGTGCAGAGAGGAGGGGGGATTGGGAGTGCTGACGCTCATTCGGGCGGTAGAAGATAGAGGCCCCCTCTGACACGGTCAAGTCTGCGCTGCTGGGCTCGCCAGTGGGGGGCGGCGCCTCGGCCTGCCGGCGGCGAGCAGAAAGGGAACTTCCCTGCCCGACAATTTTGGCTAGACTGCGGCCAAATTTTGTCGGCGCCGCATCCGGTGTGCGTCGACCGGCTGGACTGGCTTAGCGGAGGACGTGATGGAGATTGCAGAGTATGGCTCAGTGGCGACGGTGAACGAGACGGCGAGCGAGCTGCGCACGCTGTTTACCGAAGTCGAAGAGTACTTTGATGGTGGAGCTGTGCTGGCCGCCGGATCGACGGTGGTCGATGTCGGGGCCAATATCGGCGCCTTTGCGATCGCCGCTGCCCGTCGCTGTCAGCGCGATCTGCGGCTGATCTGCTGCGAACCAGTTCCCGCGTTGTTTCGCGCGCTTTCGGAAAACCTGCAGAAGAACCGCTGGCTTTCCGGCGGCAGCCACCACGCCCTGAACATCGCGCTGGCGACCGAGGCCGAGGCTGGCAAGACCTGCGACTTCTATTACTTCCGGCGCTTCCCGCGCGACTCGACCATGGACCTCGTCGGCAAGCGTCGCGAGTTTGAAGCCTTCTTCGCCGCGCAGGGGGCTCGGGTCGCCAAGTCGCTGGGCTTTTTGGGCATGGGGGCCCGCCTGGTGGAAAAGACCATCGCCGGGCTGCCGCAGGGACCCGTGGGCCAGTGGCTGACCGACCGCGTCACCGGGCTTGAGACGACGCAGGTCCCGATGGACACCTTGTCCAATGTGCTGCGGCAAAAAAACGTCAGCCGGGTTGACCTATTGAAAGTCGACGTCGAAGGGGCCGAGCTAAAAGTCCTGTCGGGCATCGATGCCGCGACCTGGCCAAAGATTCGCCAAGTCGCGATCGAGTGCGACGGCACCGAGGAACGCACGCGCGATCTGTTAGAGCTGCTGTCGGCCCATGGCTTTGCCAGCGTGAAAAAGTTCGAGCCGCCGACTACGCTGGAACGCGGCCTGCCCAACCTGCTTCTGCACGGCATGAACAGCCTGCCCTTGGCTGCCTAGCCCGTCGCTGCAGTCGTGTGCTAGGACGCGGAGCGATCGTCGCCAAGCTCGCCGTACAGCGCCGGCAGGAAGGTCGCCAAGTGCGCCATTTCTTGCGAAGCATGGACCAGCAGATCCTGGGCTTCGTGGCGCGTCGGTTTCTTGATGCGGCGGGCTAGCTTCGAGATCAGCTCTGCGACGGGACTTTGCGTGCGCAGGTGGGCTGCTTCGCCGCCGATCCAGAAGTGACAGCGCATCAGGCTGCCGCCGGGGACGCGACGCACGTGATGCACCAGATAACCAAAGTCCAGCGGGTGTTCGGCAAAGCCGATGCGCGCACAGACCACGGTCGCTTGTTCGGGAGCGGCGATCCGCGATTCATCGAACCCAAGCTGCGACGGTGGGATGAACTGAATCAGCACCGCATGAAGCGGGCTGCCGATGTGTTCGTGCACAAACGATGTGCGACCGACGTAGCGATCCCGCCCTTTTCGCGACGGAGAGTCCGGGTCGCCAAACTCTGCATTGACGTGGGCCCGAGGGTGCCAGAGCTTGTAGCGCTGCGGTTCGCCGTTGTGCCACCAGAACCACCAGTCGACCATCTTGGGGACAGTGCCTGGCATCGGCGTCGACAGCGCGACGTACAGTGTGCCGTCTTCTGCAAAGCCATAGCCGGCATCGATCACCGGAGGCTCGTTCGAAAGCAGATTCGGCGCATCGGCCAGCGACGGCAAAAGCGCAGAAGCCAGCGGGCCGGTGAGCAGCGCCTGTTGTGTCGCGTCGGACAGCGGCGCCATGTGCGGGTTCCAATACTTCGCATACGGCTTGTCGGCTAGGTCGCCGGGTCGCATGCCCAGGTACAAGGGACGGTGTGGGCTTGGGTGTCGCATGGTGGGTTCCTCGACGGAAAATCGTTGCCAGATTCGTTGCCAGATCGTTGTCAGTTCGGGGCTAGTTCGTTGCCTGAGCGCTGCCTGAACAGGGACCGTTCGGCGGAGCATCCGGCGAAGCGTCGATCGAAAAATGGGCTAGGGCCTGCCCATATAGGGGTGAAAGCGTCCCTGGGGATCGCGGTCGCTGCGCACGCGATCCAAGCGCGCCAGGTTGCCGTCGGCCATGAAGCGGGCCGGGCGCCGTCCTAGGTTTTCGTCGGCAAGCTGACAGCCCGATGCCAGGTGAGCCATCGCGCGCACGCGCTCTGTCGACCAGCCGTCGTACTTGGCGTCGTCGGCCGCGTCGCGCCAGCCGCCGTACAGCGCGATGTAGATCTCGTCTTCCATCGAAAAGGCCATATCGGCCCGCGGCAGCGGCTGCGTCGACGGCATCCAGTTCAGCCACAGCATGTGCGATGGCGCCGGAGGCAGGGTCTGCGCGATGGTCTGCAGGTGCGGCAGCAGAGCGTCGATAGGCGCGCGCGTCCATAGGTTGTCGACGGAATAGCGGTGGTTGTCGGGATAGCTCCAGCCGGCGGCCGTGTACAAAAGGCTCATGCGCGTCGGGACCAGCGGAATCTTCAGCGACGCCTGCTTGCCAATCGGATGGCTGTTTAGGAAGCGCAGATCCGCCCAGGCTTGGCGTATTCCGTCGGTGAAGACGGGGGCAAACACCTCGATGCGAGGGCGGCGCCACAGGCGATCGGCGGGGCGCATCATCAGCTGAAACTCGACGCTGCGTGGGACATCGTGGCGCACCGCGTGTGCGAAGCGAAACAGATCGGGCAGGGACTCGATGGGGTACACGTGCGATGCGTGGCCGACGAAGCCGGGGCGTGGATACAGGCGCAAGTGGAAGCGCGTCACGACACCGAAAAAGCCGGGACCCGATCCGCGAGCCGCCCAGTACAGATCGGGGTTTTCCGTCTCGCTGGCGTGGACGATGTCGCCGTCGGCCGTGACGATGTCCAAGCCCAGCACGCTTTGACAGGCCGGGCCCAGCACGCGACCGTTCCAGCCGAAGCCGCCCTGCAAAAGATAGCCGCCGATGCAGACGCCGCGGCAGTGACCAACGGGGAAGAACAGGCCCTGATCCATCAGGCTCTGCAAAAGCTGGTTGCCGTGGCAGCCGGGGCCCGCGGTGGCTCGCATCGCGTGGCGGTCGATGCGGACCTGATCCAGACGCGACACGTCCAAAAGCAGGCCACCGCTGCGGATGTGGTTGCCGGCCCAGCTGTGGCCGCCGGAACGAACGCCGACCCGCAGTCCATCGCGCTTGGCCAAGCGGATGGCAGCGACGACATCGTTGACATCGCAGGCCTGCACGATGACGTCGGGATAGCGGTCTGGAAGGCGCGCGTTCCACAGGGCGGCTCGACGGGCGGCTTCATAGCCGGGCTGACCGCGATGCAGGATGCGCGCGCTGCTGATGGAGTCTGCTTGGCTGTGTGACATGCCCTGATGGTAGGGCGCCTCTCCGTCGAGCAAGCGGCATTCTGGTGTCCACAGGTGGCCATGCCATGCCCTGCATGTGGCCATCGTCCCGGGGGCGTGGGCGGCAGCGATTTTCCGTCGAACAG
>JAYRFD010000911.1:0-2104 GCA_041908565.1 Polyangia bacterium
GAGCAACCCGCGCATCAGCTCCGCGGCGCGGACCTGGCCGGGATGCGGGCGGGCGGCGTGGATCCGAGGATCGAGCGGGGTGGGTGTCCCGCGGAGCGCCTCCAAGCTCATGGCCGCCGCACCCACCGCGCTGCGCCGTCGGGGCGATCGTCTGTTCATCGGCAACGATCCCGTGGCGGTCTTGTATCGCTACTTTCCCACCGAGTTCATGGAAGGGCAGCGCAACCTGGACGACATCGTGGCGGCGGTTCGGGCAAAGACCCTGCGCTGCTTGTCGAGCTTCGGCGCGATCTACGCGCAGTCAAAGCTGGCGTTTGCGCGCGCCCATGCACTGGCCCGCGAGGCGTCAAACGATCTGTCTAGCAACCTGGCGAGCGACCTGCAGGCCGCGCTGCGCTTCCTGCCCGCGACGCACGCACTGTCCGATCTGCCCATCGCGACCCTGCACGAAGATCGTGAGCGCTGGGTGATCAAGCGAGCGCTGGGGCGCGTCGGTGAAGACGTCTTTGTCGGATCGCTGCTATCGGACGAAGGCTGGAAGCAAGCGCTGACCATGGCCAGCGAAGATCAGGCGCGCGGCGAGGTCTGGGTCGCGCAAGAGTTCGTTCCGCAGCGATCGATCCCAAGTCCCTATGGTCCGCTGCTGGCAACGTTGGGGGCCTATGTGCTCAATGGCCGCTTTGTCGGTTACTTCGCGCGCTTGACGCCGCACAGCCACGCATCGCACAGCGCGCTGTGCTTGCCGGTGTTTGTGAAACACGCAGTGCCACTGCCGACGAACGCAATCGGCTCGACGGACTCGACGGACTCGACGGACTAAAGGCACACCATGAATCCACGGGTCGTCACTCCCATCGCGCTTTTGGCTGGTTCGTGCGTCACCGCGCGCCCGCCTTCGGCAGAATTTTTCGTTCGCGCTGAACAGATCCCGGGACCACAGCAGCTGCTTCTGCCATCGGCTGCTCGTGCATTGGCCAGCTGGCAGCTGCCCGCTGATGATCCGTGGGCTCGTTACAACAAGTGGACGCTGCTTGCGTCGCTGGGGGAAGACGCCGTGCCCGGCGAGCTTCCCGATGTGCGAGCCCTGCAAGTGGTCCGTCGAGCCGAGCTAGCCGGCTCGCTGGTGGGAGGCGCCGGTCTGTCCCCCGATACGCTGTGGGTCGTCGATCTGCGCGGGGCGGCAGCCGTCGCATTTGGCAATGCGGTCAGTCACGCGGCTGCGCATCCGGTATCGCTGGTGCTGACCTTTAACAACTGGCCGGCCCAGCGCGAGATCATCCCCGCTGAAGAGACGCTATCCGCCCTGGTCACGCTGCGCCCACGGCTGCCGGAAGCGGGCAGCTCGGGCAGCCGTCCGATGTTCCTATTGGATGCCTGGCGCTTGGCGTTTCGCGAGGACGATCCCGACGAAGAAGCGGTCGACAATCGCTATTACCTAAACCCGTCCGATCTACCTGATGCCGACACCTTGGCGCGCCACGGCATCCGCCAGGTGATCTATCTGACCGAGACGCTGGGCAGCGAATCGTCACCAGTCAGCGAAGAAGACGATCTGAACGAGCCCTTCGTGCGCTACGCGCAAGCTGGCGTGCAGGTGTCGATGCTGGGGCTGGATGATCTGCTGGGCGAACGTCCGCCGGTGCCATTGACAACGTCGGTGGCGTCGGGCGGCTTCGGGCATCGTTACCTGCGCCATGTTCGCGTCTATGTCCCGCGACACCGGCCAACGCTGATCACCAGCCACCACTTTTATCAGCGGGCCCATGGGGGCTTTGGTGGACCGCGCGCGCGACCGCGCTTTCACGGCATCTTCCACCACTCGGCGCCGGGCCATCGCGGTCACTCAGGCTTCCGCGGATCCCACAGCGGGCGCGGCGGCTTCGGCGGATAACGGCACAGTCGACCGCACAATCGGATGCGGCCCGATCCGCGCTGGGCAGTAAGCCACCCAATTTCGGAATCGCTACGGCGTTGTGCTGCGCGGGATCTTGGCATCGTGGCCCGTCGGTGCCGTAGACTCTGCTGCGAATTCCAGCGTCACGTCGACCAGGGCGCCTTCGTTGCGTAGCTCGACATTGGGAAGGATGTTCACGGGCTTGCCAGC
>JAYRFD010000912.1:0-1779 GCA_041908565.1 Polyangia bacterium
CGCAGTGTGCTGGTCCTGCAGACCGCAGGCGATGGGCAAGATCGCGGTGCCACGCTGAAGCCCGGCGACGGGGTAACACTGCGAAGTGTCAGTCGTTCGGATCTGGCTCGCGGGCTGCGTTTGCAGACGGGACCTGCCGAGTTTGACGTCGTCTTCCTGCGCGCCACGCCGGATCTGTTCACGACCACCTTCTTGGCAGAGCTGCGCTCTGTCGTCGCCAAGAACGGTCACGTCGTGGTGTCGGCCCGCAGCAAAGAGGCCACCGAAAAGAACGCCTCGCCGGATGCGCTGGGCTACTTCGACCTGCTCGATGGGCTGACCCAGGCAGGCTTCGGCCCCGTGACCATGCTGGGCCAGAGCGCCTTTTTGGGATCGGCACTGATGCCGTATGGCGCCAGCGAGCCCCCGCTGGTCTTCGACGATACGCTCGCTTCGCCCGACGGTGCCGAAGAGTATGTCGCGCTGTGCGGTGCCGTGCCGACGGGTGGCCTGCCCTATCAGATCATCAAGCTGTCGCCGCAGGCGCTGGATCTGCCAGCCCTGGCGCCCGGTGAAAAAGTCGTCGAGCGAGTCGCCGATCCCGAAGTGGTCGCCGAGCGCGACCGCCTCAAGAGCCGCCTGGACGCGCTGCGCAGCGAACAAGAACAGCAGAAAGCCGAGCTGCAGGCTGCCCAGAAGTCGGCCCGCATGCTGGAAGATCGCCTGCGTGCAGCTGCGACGGATATCGAGTCCCAGCAGAAGGAAGTGGCGGGCCTGCGCCACAAGCAGGAAGAGACGCAGACCGCCCTGCGCACGGCCGAGTCGCAGCGCAGCGAGCTGTCCGAGCGCTTGCGACAGCGCGATCGCAGCGACGCAGAAGCGGCCAAGGCCGCCGTGCTGCACGAACGGCAAATGCGCGAGCTGCGCACGCAGCTGGAAGAGCGCGATGCCTTCGTGTCCGAGCTGGAAGAACAGCTGCGCGATCTGCCTCGCATCCAAGACAAGCTGGTCGGTGCCGAGCGCCAAGCAGACGAAGCGCAGCGACGCGAACGGCAAGCTCGACAGCGCCTGGCCGAGCTGGATGGTCAGCTGCTGCGAGCCCGCGGTGAGCTGGCCCAAGTCGCCGGCGACAAGCAGCTGAGCATTGAGCTTGAGACCCGCCAGCGCGAGATCGAAGCCGCTCGTCGCGAAGTCCTGATGGGCCGCGATGCCATCGAGCAAGCCGAGCAGGCGCTGGCAACCCAGAAAAGCGAGCTTGCGCGCGCCCAGCAAACCCTGGATGGCGAGCGGGCCGAGATCGGCAAGCTGCGCAGCGAAAAAGCGGCGGCCGAGCGCGCGATCTCCGAGCGCGATGCGGCGCTGGCCGAGGTGCGCAAAGAGCTGCTGGCCGCGCAGGATCGCCTGCAGCAGACCCACGCGGAACTGGAACGGCGCACGCACGCCGCCGAGCAAGCCCAAGCGCAGGCCGAGCTTCTGCGAAGCCGCGAGCGATCGTACGGGGCCCCGGCCAGCCCAGATGCTGTGCCGGTGCTGGTGGGCGATCTGCCGACGGCGCCGCAGACGCTGCAGTTTGGTGTTCATGCTCCGACCGGCAGCGGAAAGTCCGAAGATTCGCCGACCCTGCGTCAGCGCGTGACCGAGCTGACCGCCGAGAACGAGCGGCTCAAGGACAAGCTGAGCGAAGCCGAGCGCGAGACCTGGAAGCACATGAAGGCGCGATCGGAAGCGGAGCAAGCCGCCGCCGAAGTGCGCGAAGACACCGTGCGCAAGCTGCGCGATGCCCGCAAGCTGGCATCGGTC
>JAYRFD010000913.1:0-3366 GCA_041908565.1 Polyangia bacterium
GTCAGAAAACCACGGGTAGCCGGCGATGATCGACACGCCCGGCTCGGCCCCCGAAGGGGGATCGGCTGCTGCGGTCGCGGCCTGCAGAAGCGGATTTTGCGGCGGATTCGCCAGCGGCAGATTTGTTTCCGGGGTCGCTGGCGCTGCAGCGGCTGCAGCCGAACCGACGACCGAGGGCACCGCGCGACGGACGACAAAGGCATCACTGGCCAAGATCAGCTGGGCCACGGCCGGTGGATCGTCGGGCAGGCTGGCTTGGGCCAACAGGGCCGTGTCGGCGGCGCGAAGCTCGGCAAAGACGCGGCGGCTGTCGAGATCCATGTGGGCGTCGGCTTCGCAGCTTAGGATCAGGCAGCGGGTCTGGCCTTCGTGCAGGGTCAGGCGAAACTCTCCGACGCACAGGTGATCTTCGTGGCCGGGAAAGCCGCGCTCTTGTTCTTGCAACAGCGCGTAGTCGCGATACCAGCAGTGCTCAGGATCGACGTGGGCATGTGGCGCGCGCAGCACAAAAGGCGTCGCGCCGTTGTAGGCGCAGACGCGCACGCAGTCGCTGCCAGGCTGGTGGCGAACGCGCAGGGTCCAGTCGTCGGCGTGGGTCTCGCCGTGGTAGTCGCGGTAGTTGACCAAGGGCTTGCAGCGCAGCTGAAGCGGCGTGCCAGTGACCGAGCCGCGCAAGAGGGTGTACTCGACGTAGCTGGTGTTGCGCTCGCGGGCCATAAAGACGCGCTTTTCCAGCAGCGCATCGCCCAGGGCATAGGTCCAGGTCGGGATCCGACCGTCCAAAGCAAAGCGCTCGATGTGGCGATAGCCGTGCCCGCTCACCGCGCCGTTCTGCCAGCGGCTGGTGTAAAGCGGGTAGCGGCGCCCGGCAAGCTCGGCCGTTTCGTCGATGTGACTGACCAGCAGGGTGCGGCCCAGTGGCGGCTGCAAGGCGGCGAACAGCAGGCCGTGGTAGCGCCGACCCAGCACGCCGCTGACGGTGCCGCAGGCAAAGCCGCCGATGCCGTTTACGACCAGCCACTCGCGCGCGCTGGCGGTCTGCAGATCCCCACAGAGTTCTCGGCCAAGCTCGACGCTCATGACGACAGCCTACCTTATGCGGCGCCGACAGATGGATCGGCCCGCGCGCTGGCTGCGCTGCGGGGCGCGGACGGTGGCGGCTGGACTGGCTGGACTGGCTGAATTTGGGGGAAAGGGCGGCTTACAGCTTCTGCAGGGCTTCGCGGGCGGCGTCTGAAAAGCGACCGGCGGGGTACAGATCAAGGTACTTGCGCAGGGCTTCGCGGGCCAGGCCGCGCTCGCCAAGCTGCAGGCGGCAGGTGGCCAGGCCATAGATGGCGCGCTCGGCGATGGGGCCGTCGTCGCGGTGATCGGTTTTTTGGGCGGACTCGAAGTCGGAATTGGCTTCGCGACAGCGACCGGCGTGCGCGCGAAGCTCGCCCCGCAGCAGGCGAAGCTCTCCCCCGCGGGCCACCTTGCTGAAGCGCGTGCTGTCGAGGACCTGCAGGGCATCGCCCCGACGATCGAGCAGCATCAGGGCGTCGACGCGGGCGGCGCTGGCCTCTTCACGCAGCGTGCCGTCGGCAAACTGGTTCGAATAGTCATCGAGGATCAGCAGGGCGCCCCGCGCGTCCTTTTCGCGGTGCAGGCGCTGCAGGGCCTTGCCCAGAAGCTGCGACTCGGCCAGCAGGCGGCCGGGCGACTGGGGGCTGGCGACGGCGGGCGGTCCCAGCGCGGGTGCGACGGCGGGGGCTGGCTTGTTGGCGACCGGCGCTGCGACTTTGGACCCACGCTGCGCGCGAACGGCGGGGGACGGGGCGACTGGCGCGGCTTCGACGGTCGATGCCGGCTCAGCCGATGGGGCGGTCGGCGGCCACGCGGCGCCAGCGGGGACCGAAAAGCTCTGGAAGCTGCGATCCTCGGCATCGATGACATCGACGGAGCCGACGAAGGCGGCGACGTAGACAAGCTCGCTAAGACGGGCGGTCAGGCGGGCGCTGCCCCGCGCCGACACGGTCACCCGGCGCGAGCCGACCTGGATCTGAAGGGGCTGGTCGCCGCTTTCGACGTGTAGCTGGCCGTCGCGGAAAGCGACGGTGCTGTCCTGCAGGCTCAGCGCGCCCGGTCCGGAAAAGCGCAGCTGGCCACCGGGACCGATGCGCAGGCTGGCCAGGCTTCCGTCGGGCAGCCTGACCTCATGCACGGCAGCGGGCCGCAGGGCCCGAACAGCGACAGCGACGGCGTCGGATCCGCTGGGCAAAGCCGGTCGCATGCGCAGCCCCAGCACGAAGCTGGCGGTGACGGTGGCGACCGCTGCCATGCCCCAGCCCAGGCGGCGCAGCCAGGGCACGGTCGCGGCCTGCGGGGCGGCGCGCTGCAGCAGCTCTTCTTCGATGCGCAGGAAGGCGTCACCCGACAGCGTCTGCGCTTTGGGCAGGCGCTGCAGAAGAGCGGCCGCGCGGCCTTGCACCGATGCTGGATCCAGGCGGCCATCACTGGCCAGGTCGACAAGCCGCACCGGCGGACTTGCTGGGTCGGTGCCGCCAGACTCTCGGATGGAATGGTGAGCTCGCGGGTTCATTGTTTTGCGCTCGGTGTTGGGTTCTTGGGATCTTTTGGATCTTTGGAAGCGGAGGAATCCGTGGGATTCGGCCCGTGGGGCGACGCTGGCCGGCCGGACTGACGAGCCGCTTCCGCCTTTTCGAGCTTTTCCAGGCCGTCGGCGAACTGGGCGCGGGCGCGGTGCAGCCACACCCAGATCGTCGCCACCTTCTGGCCCATCAAGCTCGCGATCTCCTCGCCCGAGACGTGCTCGATCTCGAACAAAATGAAGGCGGTGCGGTACTTGTCGCTCATGCCGTCCAGCACGCGATAGATCGTGGCGTTGGCTTGTCGCTGCTCCAAGACCTCGACCGGTGTGGGCCGAGTCGATGCCGTCTGGCCGATGACGTCGACGGCGCTGCCCGACAGAAACTGCCGGAAGCGCAGCTTGCGTCGCTGGTGGCGGACTTGGTTTTGTGTGATGCGGAACAGCCAGGTCGTGATCTTCGCGTCGCCGCGGAACTCGGACAGCAGGCGGTGCACCGTCAGGAAGACCTCTTGCACGACGTCTTCGATGTCGATGGCAGGTCCCCCCAGACGGCAGGCCCAGCGCGCGACCGTTGAGGCGTGCGCACGGTACAGAGCGCCGATCTCGTAGGGAGGCCGGCTGCTCGGGTCCGCTGGGTCTACTTTTGCCTGTGCCACGTACACAACACCCTTTGGGGATGGCGCCCGCCAAAGACCTTACAGCGAGTCTGGCCCGCCTCCGTCCATTGGCCGCGCCACCCGCCGCGTTCGGCAGGTGGCGCGGCCAGCCCACCCCCA
>JAYRFD010000914.1:0-1942 GCA_041908565.1 Polyangia bacterium
GATCGGCAGCACTTCTGGCGTCGCCAGCAGCAGATCCTCCAGCGTCCGTCGCACATCGGCGTGGCACAGCAGCACCGCATCGGGAGCCATCTGCTTGGCCGACACCGCGCCTTGCACGATGTCGCGCACCAGATCGGGCTCAAGCCGCCCGCCGCCGTCGGGGCGCAGCGATTCGCGCAGCATCGATTCGATGTCAGTCGCGATCAGAAGGGCAGGCAGCCCATCGCCCAGCGAGCCGCTGCCGGCCAGCGGGGTCATCGCTCCATCGGACAGGCCCGGTCGCAGAAAGCCCTGCAGCAAGAAGCGCCCCAGGCCGCCGCGAAGCTGTTCAACCAGAGCAGCCACGTCGGTTTCGGGCTTGGGCAGCATGGCCAGCACTTCCAGCACGGCGCGCAGGTCCAGCGGCCACACGCGCTGCGCCACCAAGCGCCGCAGCACGGCGGTCAGCCGTCCCAGATCGATGCGTCGCGGCATCGTCTCGCGCAGCAGGGCAGGGGTCTGCTGTTGCAAGGCCACAAGCTGCGCTTGCACGCCGTCCAACGTCAGCAGATCGGCGGCCGCTGCCAGCAGGGCCTGCAGAAGCTGTCCTTGGGCTTCGGCCTGCGTGCTGGCGGTAAAGCGGGCCAGGCGGGCTCCATACAGCCAGACCGTGACGCTGCGCGGGGCATTGGCCACGTCTTCTGTCGATCGCAGGGCGAAAGCTGGCGGCGCAAAGCCCAGCCGAGCCGCAAGCTGCGTCTGTACGGTCGAAAGTGCGGCGGCATCCAGCGGCACCGATGCCCCGACGTCGATCCACAGATCGCTGGGTCCTTCGGCAGCGGCGCGGGTCGCGGTGGACTGTGGATCCTGGGCGCCGGCCCGCGTCAAAAGAAGACCGGCCGCAGCGACGTTTAGCAGCACCGGAACCTGCGTCCACAGCGCTTGGCTTAGCACCAGCGTGACATAGCGCTCGGCCGCCTCGCCGATTTCCAGGCCCTGCCGCACGACGCCCAGCCCGATCGCAAAGACCAGGCCCGCCCCCAGAAGCAGAAGCGCCGCCGCCACATCGCCGCGCAGCAGGCGAAACGATCCGTCCAGCGCGCCATAGATCTGCGCTTCGTGATCCAGCATGGCGCGCCGTTCCTGCGCTTGTCCCTGCGTGATCGCGCCGCTGCGCAGATCCGCTTCGATCGAGGCCTGGCGGCCGGGCAGCGCATCCAAGACAAAGCGCGCGGCGACTTCGGCCACGCGCTCTCCACCGCGCGCCAGGACCAGGTATTCGACGATGGCAAAGCCCAGCATGATCAGCGCGCCGACCAGGACATCGCCGGCAAAGAACAGCGAACCGCCTTCGCTGATCAGGAAGCTGGGGTCCGTCTGGGCCGACAGGATGGCGCGCAGCCCGGCCAGGTTCAGGCCCAGTCGCAGCAGCACGGACAAAAGAAGCAGCGACGGAAGCTGCGGCATGCGCAGCGGCTCTCCGGCTCGCACCGATCCGATCAGAAGCGACAGCGAAAGCGCGAAGCTTAGGGCCAGAAACAGATCCAGCACGATCCCCGGCAGCGGGATCAGAAGCAGCAGCAGAGATCCCAGGACCAGGCCCAGCGACAGCAGCCCGCGCTGCCCTGGGGACAGGTGACCGCCCGCCGCCGCCAGGTGCTGCCCAGCCCAACCCAGCCGACCGAGCCAGCCCACAATGACGCCCTGCCGCGCGGCCGCAGACCGCGTGCGCGTGGCCTCGGCTGAAGCAGCGCCCTTTCGTTCGCCTGCATCCGATCGCGTGGACTCGGTCCGGGGCGAAGCGCTGGATCCGGGCGCTTCGGTCAGACGCAAGGGCAGAGCCACGGCTCGGCTGCCGCGGGCATCGGGCGTGTTGGGCAGGTCGCTCACGTCGGTTCTGTGCGGTTCCCACGTCGGGGAAGGCACAGGTTGATGTTCGACGGCGGCCGGCGTTCCTGTCAAC
>JAYRFD010000915.1:0-11866 GCA_041908565.1 Polyangia bacterium
CCTGGGTGGCGAGACGTGGGCCAAGACCAAGGCCAAGGTCTCGCGCGAGATTCGCCAGATCGCAGAAGAGCTGCTGCAGCTGTACGCGCAGCGTCAGGCCCTGCCGGGTCACGCCTTCCGCTTGGGTTCCGACGAAGAACAGCTGTTCGCCGAGTTCGAAGCGACCTTCCCTTTCGAAGAGACACCCGATCAAGATCGCGCCATTTCCGATGTCTTGTCCGACATGGAAAACGAGCGCCCGATGGATCGCTTGGTCTGCGGCGACGTCGGCTATGGCAAGACGGAAGTGGCGATTCGCGCCGCCGTCAAAGCCGTGCTGGGCCGCAAGCAGGTGGCAGTGCTGGCTCCCACCACGGTCCTGGTCGAACAGCACTTCGCGACGTTCAGCGAGCGCATGAAATCGCTGCCCGTCCTGATCACATCGCTGTCTCGGTTCCGTTCGCGCGCCGAACAGACGCAGGTGATCAAGAACTTGGCCGATGGCAAGGTCGACGTCGTCATCGGCACGCATCGCCTGCTGTCCGCGGACGTTCGCTTCAAAGACCTGGGCCTGCTGATCATCGATGAAGAACAGCGATTTGGCGTCACGCACAAAGAGCGCCTAAAGAAGCTGCGCACCGAAGTCGATACGCTGACGCTGACCGCGACGCCGATCCCGCGCACGCTGCACATGGCCTTGTCCGGCATGCGCGATCTGTCGATCATCACGACGGCGCCGGCCGATCGCTTGGCCATTCGCACGATCGTGGCGCGCGACAACGACGACCTGATCCGCGAAGCCATCACGCGTGAACTGGCCCGCGGTGGCCAGATCTTCTTTGTCCACAACCGCGTCGAAAGCATCGCCGAGCGGGCTCGCAAGCTGCGCGAGCTTATGCCCAGCCTGCGCATCCTGATCGGTCACGGCCAGATGTCGCCCGAGGAGCTGGAGCGCGTCATGCTGGACTTCGTCGAAGGCCGCGCCGACATGCTGCTGTGTACCACGATCATCGAAAGCGGCCTGGACATCCCGCGCGCCAACACCATGATCGTCGATCGCGCCGATTGCTTCGGACTGGCCCAGCTGTATCAGATGCGCGGTCGCATTGGCCGTTCGACGCAGCGCGCCTTCTGTTATCTGCTGGTGCCGGCCAACGATTCGATGACCGCCGATGCCAAGCAGCGCCTGGCCGTGCTGCAGCGCTTTTCCGAACTGGGAGCCGGCTTTTCGATCGCCAGCCACGATCTGGAAATCCGCGGTGCCGGCGATCTTCTGGGCGGACGTCAATCGGGAACCATCGCGCACATCGGCTTCGAGCTGTACACGCGCATGCTGGAAGAAGCGGTGGCCGAGCTGCGCGGACAGCCAATCACGCGCCCGGCCGATCCCGATCTGAACTTCGACCTGCCGGGCTTTATCCCCGACGACTACCTGCCCGATACGGGACAGCGTCTGGACTTCTATCGCCGCTTGTCGGTGGCGGAAGACGAAGAAGAAATCACCGCCGTTCTGACCGAGATCAGCGACCGCTATGGCAGTCCACCGGAAGAGGTCGCCGTCCTGGGCGACATCATGGTGGTCAAGGCGCTGGGGCGACGCCTGCACGCCGCCTCGATCGAGCTGACCGAGACGCGCCTGGCCTTGAGCCTGCGCGAAACCACGCCGCTGCGCCCCGAACAGGTCACGGCTTTGGTGTCGCCTCGCAAGTCGCCGTGGCGCATCACGCCCGATCAGCGCTTGGTGCGTCTGTGGCAAGGCGACAAGGAACGAGAGGGACGCCTGACCTTGGGCAAGTCGCTGCTGGCCGACTTGATCTCGCAGGCCGGCAGCTAAGAATCGTGGCGTTCGTACGTGAGCTGGCAGAAGCAGCCAGGCCATGTCGCCCGACGGGCGTGCGCTCGCCGCGGCACCGGTCAGGTTAGGCGCAGAGCTGCGCGTGGGACTGCAGGAAGCGCTGTGCGGCATCGACTGGGGGCAGGCCCGCGGTGGTAATCAGCGACGGTGGAAGCGGTTTTTCAGCCTGAGCGAACAGTTCCGTCATGGCGTGCTTGCGGGCGGACGCGACCTGATCACGCTCGTCATCGGTTAGCTGCGGCAGGACCCAGGCGTCGACGGAAAAGGCCAGCTCGGCATGCTCGATTTCGTCCTGCGCGACCCGCGCCATGATCGATCGCACGCGATCATCCTGGGCATAGCGCCCCTGCCAGCTTGCGACGAAGGCACCAAACGCTTCGCGCACGCAGCCTTCGACGGAGTTTTCCAGCGCAATGGCCAGAAGCGATCGCACGGGATGACGCGTCACGTGGGGTTCACGCACGACGCCGGAAAAGCGCTGGGTCAGCGCCGCCGCCATGGCAGCGTGGCGAACTTCGTCGTGTTCGGCCTTGCTGGCCGCCGCAACCAGCGCATCGGGAGCCCCGTGCGCACGAAGCTCTTCAGCCAGGATGGCAAAGGCCGTGATCGATGCAGCTTCAAGCTGATACGCCTCGGCAAAGAAGGCGCCGCAGTCGGTGTCGGCCACGCAGTCGCCAAACTGCACATCCGCAGGACGCCGACCTTCGATGGCACCAAACGGTCGCGGGCAGGAATAGGTGGTCGAACACTGCCGCGCATTCTGCCCGGGGTAGCGATAGTCTTCGTTGCTGACGCTGCAGCTAACCGCCTGCGTGTCACAGATCAGACCGCAGTCGTCCTTGACGATCGGCAGCGAAAGGCTGGTGGGCACGGACATGCTGGGGGCCTGACCGTTGCAGTCCAAGGCCAGCGGCGCTTGCCCCGCAATGACGACGGAACAGATCAGGGACCCGGTTCCGCAGTACGACTCGCAGGTCAGGCTGTCGACGCGGGCTCGCACGGTGGCGGTGGCCGCAAAGGGACTGGCGTCGGTGTTGGTGCAGGTCCCGCAGCCAGCCTGCAAAGACACTGGAGCCGCGGCCAAAAGCAGAGTCTGAATCAGTTGACGAAAAACAGGTGACTGCATGAAAGACCTCCCGATGTGATCGCAGGGATGTTGCAGGCGTCGTACCAAGCCGATGTCCGTCGATCGCCGCAGAACCACAGCCCAGCCTGGAGCGCCGCGACCATAGACCAGCGGCCAGTGCAGGTTTCTGTGGACGAAATCGGCCATGGCACAGTTGGATGATCGCATCATGTACGCCATGCAAGACACCCAGTCGGAGAACTCGCGATGAAGAACTGCCTGCCGTGGATCAGCCTGCTGTGCGCAGGCTGCAGCACGCCGACTTCGCCCCCGGTGCAGATGCAGCCGCCGCCGCTGTCGGTGGCGCAAGTGGCGCCGCTTCGTCTGGAACAGCCCGATGGTCCGCAGCCGCGCACGGTCGTCGTGATCAGCGACCTGCACTTCGGACTGGGCAGCAAGAATGCGGGCGATGCAGCCGCCACCGGCTGGGATGCGTACGAGGACTTTCGCTGGAGCCGCGAGTGGGCCGAGTTCCTGCAACACATCGACCGCGAAGGTCAGCAGGCGGGCACAGCGACGGATCTGATCTTAAATGGCGATGCCTTCGAGCTTTGGCAGTCGCGCACCGGAGACTGCAAGAGCCGCGACAACGAGCAGGGGTGTAGCGCCAGCGAGTCGCTGGCCCGCGTGCAGCGGGTCATCGCCGCCCACACAGAAGACCTGCGTCGCTTGGGTGCCTTCGCCATGAGCGGAGACAATCGCGTGGTGATCGTGCCCGGCAATCACGATGCAGCGCTGCTGTTTCCCGTAGTGGCTAGCGCAGTGCAGCAAGCGACGGGCGCGGCGCCAGAGCGTCTATCGATCACACCGACGGGATACTGGGTGTCGCGCGATCGTCGCATCTACACGGATCATGGACACCAGATTGGGCTCGATCCCAATGGCTTTCACAACTGGCCCACTCCGTTTCGCGAACGCGACGGCCAGTACTACCTAAGCCGGCCCTGGGGCGAGCAGTTCATGCAGGCGTTCTACAACGCGTACGAAGATCGCTACCCGATCATCGACAACATCGCGGCCGAGCGCGATGCCGTGCGCTTTGCCATCCAGCGCGAAGGTCCCTTGGGCTTGGTGCAGGCCGTCGGTAAGTTCGTCGGATTTACGCTGCTCAAGACCTCATGGAACCAGCGCATCGACATTGCACGCTTGCAGTCACCAAGCCAGCCCGATCCAACCGACAACAAGCAGGGCGACAACAAGACGGGCGACGGCCGCACGCGCGAACAGGTCTTTGGCAGCTACCTGGCGCAAGTTCTGGCGACCCTGCAAAGCCAGCAAGTGGCCAATCGACCTATGGACCTTTATGTCTTCAGCCACACACACGGGCTGGATCGCGGCTTTGAATTCGCCAGCAGCAGTCCCAGCGGCAAAACCCGGGTCGTGAACTCAGGTGCGTGGCAACGCGTAGTCAGTGTGGACTGGCTTCGCGCGGAACAAGCCCGCCGCGGACTGCCCGAGCGCGAAACGCTCGTCGGCATTCAGCTGGAAGACCTGCCCGCCTGTTATGGCATGGTCCGGGTAAAACCCTACGCAATCAATGCAGAACCCCAGGCCGAGGTTTTGTACTACCACGCGGCGCCAGGCGTCTCTGGTCACTTTTCTCCTACCTGCCCATAGTTCCAGTGTGCGGCTCCGCGCACGACAAGGTAGACGGAACGGCTGCGCTTTCCTGATAATGGCGGGGATGGCCTCCGAGACGGCTCCACAGCCCGGACCCAGCCCTGCGGTCACCGCAGAGAGCACCGGCTCGTCGTCCCTCAGCGGAGAGTCCACAGACGCAAGCAACTCCTTGCCACCTGTCGACGATCCGCGGATCGGACGTACGTACAGCAAGTATCGCATCGTCCGACGAATTGGTCGGGGTGGGATGGCGACGGTCTACGAAGGGGAGGATCTGGCGCTCAAGCGCACCGTCGCTGTGAAGTTCCTGGCCGAGTCGCTGCTGGATCGCCCCAATGCCGTCGAGCGCTTCACGCGAGAAGCGCAGGTCGCAGGCCGCCTGAGTCATCCCAACATCATCGCCATTTACGACGTCTGCAAAGAGACCGGCGCTTGCTACATGGTGATGGAGCTTGTAAACCCCGAGAGCGCGGGCCAGCGCGTGCGCAGCATCGGGCCGTACTACTGGCTGATCGCGACGCGCATCATGGCCGACTGCTGTTCCGCCCTGAAAGTGGCGCATGAAGCCGGCCTGATTCATCGCGACATCAAGCCAGACAACATCTTGTTTTCGCCGACCGGCGCCGTTCGCCTGACCGACTTCGGCATCGTAAAGACGCTGGAAGACGATCCGCACCTGACGGCGGCCGGTCACGTCGTTGGGACTCCTCTGTATATGAGTCCCGAGCAGAGCTACGACTCGCGCACCGTTGACGCCCGCAGCGATATCTACTCGCTGGGAGCAACGTTCTTTGCGCTGCTGACCGGGCGACCGCCCTTCCAGGGCCACAGCGTGCTGGAAATCATGAGCCTGCTGCGCAGCTCTGCAGCCCCGGATCCGCGCGAGTTCATTAGTGAGATCCCCGATCCTTGTGCGCGCATCATCTTGCGCGCGCTGAGCAAAGACCCCGGAGCGCGCTATCAGACCGCCGGCGAGCTTCTGACCGAGATGGAGTCCATCTTAGAGCGCGTTCCGCGTCGGCAGCAGTCGATCTTCGAGATGGAACGTGAGCTGCCGCAGCCGCGACTTCAGAAGTCGACCCCGGGCGCGCTGGCGACTTCGCAAGACGGCCTGGGACAGCACGCCAGCTGGAGTCCGCCAGCCCTGCTGACCCCGGCTGGCGATCCAAAGCGAAGTGCCGCGCAGGGGTCCGTGGTTCCCGCGCCCGAGCCCAGCAAGGGTCCCGGATCGACGCCGCCCATCAACGGACCCAGCGGATCGGCAGCGCCCATCAGCAGCCCCAGTGGATCCGTAGCACCCATTCAAGCCGCAAGCGGGTCGGTCGCACACGTGAGCAGCGCAAGCGGCACAGCAAACCCGGTGACACAGCAGCCCAACCGACGCTGGCTGCTGGCCGTGGTGGGCCTGGGTGGCCTGGCCTTGGGCTTGCTGCCTTGGCTGCGTCATCGAATGGAAGTCTTCACGGCGCCAGACCCCAGCCTGCAGCCGCCCGTGGTGTCAAGCGTCCACAGCGACGCAGGGGTCAAGCCCGATGGCAACGAAGCGGCGGCGGCAAAAGCGCCGCAGATTCAGCCGGTCATCAAGGTCGGCATCTTGCACTCGCTGACCGGCCCGCTGGCGATCAGCGAACGCCCGCTGGCCGACGCCACGCAGATGGCCATCGAAGAGGTCAACGAACAAGGCGGCGTGCTCGGGCGCAAGGTCGAGCCGGTCTTGCTCGACGGCAAGTCGGAAGTGACCAGCGATTCCGCCTTTGCTCGCGCGGCCAAGCGCCTGATCAGCGGAGACAAAGTCGCGGCCGTCTTTGGCGGCTTTGGCTCGGCCGGTCGCAAGTCCATCACGCCTTACTTCACCGAAGCAGACATCCTGCTGTTCTATCCCGCGTCCTACGAAGGGCTCGAGGAATCGCAGAACATCGTCTACACCGGCGCCGTTCCCAACCAGTTTGTCATCCCGGCGGTGCAGTGGCTGGCCACGCAGAGCCAAGTCAAGCGCGTATTCCTGATCGGCACCGATGGTCTGCGTCCGCGAGCCATCGAGGCCATCGTCGAAGAAGAGGTCAAGAAGCTGCACTGGAAGCTGGCCGGCTCGTACTTTGCGCTGGTCGGCGAGGTCGACTTTTCGGACGTCATCAAGAAGATTGCCAAGTCCAAGCCGCAGCTGATCTTGAGCGCGCTGGTCGGCGATTCCAACGTCACCTTCCTAAAGCAGCTGCACGCTGCGAAGATCCTGCCGAACAAGGTTCCCACGCTGTCGTTCACGCTCAGCGAGATCGAGCTGGCGCAGCTTGGAGATCTGGATCTGTCCGGTCACTACATCGCTCGGGCGAACTTTCCCATGCTGGCTTCCGATGGTGCCAAGCCAGCCAACGAATCCCCAGCTTCACCGACGGGAACCGAAGCTGCAGATAGCAAGGGCGCAGCAGCCCCTTCCACCCCAGGGACCGAGTTTTCCCGTCGTTTTCACAAGCGATATGGCGAACATCGGGTGGTCAGCGACACCATGGAAGCGGCGTACTATGGCGTGCATCTGTGGGCGCAGGCCGTGCGTGTGGCGGGCAGCGAAAACACGCGGGCGGTGCGCCAAGTGCTGCGCCAAAAACCGTATGAGCTAAACGATGTCCGCCTGCACGTCGACCCCAGCAACCAGCACACGTGGAAGACCCTTTACGTTGCGCGCATCGTCGAAGAGAACCGAATAAAGCCGGTCTATCAAAGCCCTGAAGCGATTCCGCCCATTCCATTTCCCGGCGCGCGTACCCGGGCGGAATGGAACGTCTTTCTGGACGATTTGTATGCGCGCTGGGGTAGCAACTGGGCCAACCCACTGAAGCCTTCGCACGGTCCCGTCAAGTGAATGACTCTGTGCCTATCCACCCCAACCACACAGCCGTCGATCGCGTCCTGAAGTCTGCTCTGGGTCGACTGCTCGCACTGGACTCGTTCTCTGCACGTCAGTTGCCGAACGTGCTGGGGCGAGATCTGCTAGGCGGCATCGTTTCCTTCCTGGTCACGCTGTCGTTCGGACTGTCGTTCGCAGCGATGATCTTTACGGGCGACCTGGCCGGCAAGCTGCCGCAGGGCATCAGCATGGCCCTGATGTGCGCGGGCATCACCGTCATCATCATCGCCCTGTACAGCCCGTTTTATTTTGCGATCGCAGGACCCGATTCCCGCCCGACTGCCGTGCAAAGTACGCTGGCCGTATCGCTGGTCGCGGTGCTGGGCGGAGGCCAACACGCCGTATCGGTGATGATGGTGGCGCTGGCCCTAAGCACGGTGCTGACCGGCGCGGCCCTGTACATGTTTGGCAGCTTGGGCATGGGGCGCTGGATTCGCTACGTGCCCTACCCCGTCATCAGTGGCTTTCTGGCATCGACCGGCTGGGTGTTGACGCTGGGTGGACTGCGCGTCATGAGCAACGTCCCCCTGCGCCTGGATACGCTTCACCTGCTGACGGAGTCTCTGCCGCAGCAGCGCTTGGCAGTGGGACTGGCGTTCACTGTCGTGTTCTGCATCGTGCTGTTTCGCAGCAAGCATTTCCTGTGGCTGCCGTCCCTGCTGATCAGCGGCACGCTGTTGACCCACATCATGCTGGCGGTGCGCGGCATCTCTGTCGATGCGGCGCAGAAGCAGGGCTGGCTGCTGTACTTTTCCAAAAGCCGCGCCGTGTGGCTGCCTTACCAGGAGTATCACGAGGTAATGGCTTCGCTGCACACGATGAAGACCCCGTTTCTGTTGGCATTCGGCGGCGGTGTTCTGGTGTTGATCACGGTGTCGGCGATCGGCGCCTTGGTCACGGCTGCAGCCATTGAGCTATCGACCGGAACCGATGCAGATCTGGATCGCGAGCTAAAAGCCCACGGTGTTGCCAACGTCTTTTCTGGTCTGCTGGGCGGCCTGGTCGGCTGCAACGCCATCGTCCGCAGTGCACTCAATCGTCAGGCAGGTGCCGCCAGTCGGCTTAGCGGCCTGATCGCTGGTGTGCTGTGTTTAGCGACGTACTTCCTGTATCCACAGCTGATGGGCTACATCGCGCGGCCGGTCATGGGCGCGACGCTGGTGTACCTGGGTCTGCGCCTGCTTCACGAGTACGCCTGGAAAAGCCGCAACAAGCTGGCGCGCAGCGAGTACCTGCTGGTGCTGGCCATCTTGGTGCTGATCGTGCAGTTCGGCTTCGTCATCGGCCTGCTTGTCGGGCTGGTGGTGTCCTGCATCACCTTCGCGATCAGCTACAGCCGCGTCAGCGTCATCAAGAATGCGTTTACCGCCGATGAACACAGCAGCAAAGTGCAGCGCTCGGCCGCCGAAGCCCGCATCCTGCGCGAGCGCGGCTCGCGCTATTCCATCCTGCGCCTGCGCGGTTACCTGTTCTTCGGATCGATCATCAACTTGATCGAAGACATCCGGCACCAGATCGCCAACCGTCGCCCGCAGATCCGGGGACTGGTCTTGGACTTCCAGTTTGTCACCGGCATGGACACGTCGTCAGCGCACACCTTTTTGAAGTTGCGCCAGACGCTTGAGCGCTTCGATATCCAAGCCCTGTTCTGTTCCATGCGGCCCGAGATCGAAGAGATGCTGCGACGAGAAAAGTGCCTGACCGACGACAAGCGCATCCTGGTCATGGAAGACATGGACCACGCGCTGGAGTGGTGCGAGCAGCACATCCTGGCCGAAGCGTCCGCCCAGTCTCGCGAGCTGCTGCCGATTCCACAGTGGCTGGCGCGTGAGTTCGGCAGCGAAGCGACCGCCCAGCGCTTTCTGACCTATGTCGAGATGCTGGAGCTAAAGCCATCGGACTACCTGTTCCGCCAAGGCGACAAAGCGGACGAGGTCTATGTCATCGCATCGGGCCGCGTCGGCATCTTTTTGGAGCTGCCCAACCGCCCACAGCTTCGACTGCGATCGGTAACGTCCAACACCACACTGGGCGAGATGGCGGTCTATCGGCAAGCGACGCGCTCGGCATCCGTGATCTGCGAAGAGCCGACCTGTGTCTATCGCGTGTCGCGCGCGGCTCTGTCGCGAATGGAAGACGAAGAGCCCAAGCTGGCCATCTCGTTCCACTGCTTTGTGGTGCGCACGCTGGCCGATCGCTTGGTGGGATCGGACCGCACCATCGCCGCCCTTGAACGCTAAACGCCTGCTGGGCGCGGCCGCTTACGTCCACGCAGCGGTCCGTCGCGCGCGGCGCAAAAGCAGCGCCACAGCCAGCAGCGAAGCGATCAGCACACTGCGGTCTGCGCTGCGTGCCCCCGTCGCCACATCGCCCATCGAGCAGCCCAGATACGTCGTGTTGTAGATGCTGCCTTTCTGCGCCGGGATGCTCAGCGATGCACGCAAGCTGCCGGCGCTGGCGACCAGATCGCTGCTTGCACCGGGAGCATAGATGTAGCGGTACAAGTCGCCGCTGGTATCCGATGACCCGCCACTGCCCATCTGCGGCACGCCCGCCAAGCTGAAGCTGGCGTACACGCCATGCACATCGCGCTGGCTGGCATCGCGCGCACGCGCCAAGACCCACACCGACTCGTCTCTCTTGGGATCGCTCAGCCCCTCGGCCACAAGCGACAGGCTAGCTAGCTCGGTCTCGGGCACTCCGATGATGGGCAGCGATGAAAACGGACCGCTTTGCTGCCGCAAGACTGCGGTGTAGCTGCCGCTGGCCAGCGGCTTGAGGAACAGCCACTCAGTCGCTGGCGATCCCGTCGTCGTCTTGTTTTCGATCTGAACCTGCGCAATCGGGTCGAACTGAATCAAGCCCCGGCCATACACCCGTTCGTTGCCACGAAAGTACGCCAGCGCAAACACACCCGTGCCCCCCGTCAGCACGCGAGCCTCGCGGACCTCTGCAACTGCAGCCACTTCTTCGGTCACCAGCCGCCCCGACGCATCTTCCATCGTGCGCAGAAGACCATGCGCAAGCACGCGCACACGATCCGCGGTGGCCACCGTGACCACCGCGCTGTGACGTTCGTTGCCTTGGCTGTCCAGCACGCGCAGCGTCGTCTGTCCTGGTGCCAGCGCCGCCACATCCGCGGCCACATGCTTTTCATCGGGCGCTCTGTGCCCGGTCACGGCCAACACAGCAGGCTGATCACTGACCAGACGCCAGGCACTGCTGGGCTCTGCCGTGCCGGTGTGCAGCGTAATGCGCAGCTTGGTCCCCGTCGCGTACGGCAGGCTCAAGTGGTCTGTCGATGTTCGGCTGGGCCGCGGTGCGCCTTCGTCATCGTCCAGGTAGGGCGGACCACCGCAGCCCGCAAGCGCGGGACCTAGTAGCAGCGCGATAACCAGGGCTCGACGGGAAGATTCACAAAACGATCGTAAGCTAAGGTTTTTCATAGGCAGAACCTATCACACGCAACCAAGCTCGCAGTCGACGCTTGCGTTGGCCCGCCCGTCACTCCGCCCCCCCTTGGAACCCCGGGTCTGCTTTTGCTGGGTCCGCCGCAGAATCCGTTGCGTTGGCAGAGACGCCCGTGGAAAATGACTGACCCAGGCACTGTGTCGGCATCAGACGTGAACGCACAGTCCGACTACTGGTTCGCAGGATCGTTTTGCCGTGATTGGTCCACCTGAAACCGAAAGAACTCTTGCAAGGAGCTGCCCATGAGCACCACCCTCCCCCGTGTCTTCTTCGACGTCAGCATCGGCGGCAAGCACGCTGGCCGCATCGTGATGGAGCTGCGATCAGACGTCGTGCCGAAGACCGCTGAAAACTTCCGCGCTCTGTGTACGGGCGAAAAAGGCTACGGCTACAAGGGCAGCATCTTCCACCGCGTCATTCCGCAGTTCATGCTGCAGGGCGGTGACTTCACCAACCACAACGGCACCGGCGGCAAGAGCATCTACGGCGCGCGCTTCGAAGACGAAAACTTCCAGCTCAAGCACACTGGCCCCGGCCAGCTGAGCATGGCGAATGCGGGCCCGGGCACCAACGGATCGCAGTTCTTCATCACCACCATCAAGACGGGCTGGCTGGACAACAAGCACGTCGTCTTCGGCAAAGTCACCGAGGGCATGGATGTCGTGACCGCCATCGAGCGCGTAGGCAGCGACAGCGGCCGCACCTCGGCCCGCGTTGAAATCACCAACTGCGGTCAGCTGTAGTTCTCTCGGCCCGTCGGCCGTTCCCTTCGCAACGTCCCCCGCAACAATCCCCCCGCAAGCGCGGTCCCGTTCGTTATCTTGCGCCGATGCATCCCTTGGTCCTTGGGACAGCCGGCCACATCGATCATGGAAAGACCAGCCTGCTCGATGCAATTCGCCAGACGGATGTA
>JAYRFD010000916.1:0-9814 GCA_041908565.1 Polyangia bacterium
GCCGCCCAAGTTTGGGCTGCTGCGGATCGCCAGCACCAGCTTCCAGGCGGGCACCACAACCATCAATGGCTCTGCGGCAACCGCTGTGTTCGTCGATCCTGCCCAGCAAGGCGCCGCCTGCCAGAAGCAGACGCAGGGCGAGTGCACCCTTTATTACTGCGAGGGGGCCAGCTTCACATCCCCCCATTCCGGCGCCATCACCATCGCAGGTGGCACGCAGAGCGTGGCTCTGAATCCTCGGGCAGACGGCAGCTATGAACCGTTCGTCAACACATCGGCGAATGTATTTCCAAGTGGCCAGGCTCTCAGCCTGGCGGCGGCTGGCCAAACGGTCCCAGCGTTTACCGGCAACATCACGCCGATGGGATCGGGCACACCGTTTGCGCTGACGATGCCCGACGGCAGTCGCGCCAACATCCTGTTCACCGTGAACAAGGCGCAGGACTATCAAGTCACCTGGACTCCGCTGGCCGGTGGCAGCAAGGTCGCGGCCGAGCTTGTGCAAAGCCCCGACAGCAACCGCAGCCTGACGCTGGAGTGCATCTTCGACGGCGCCCGCGGCAACGGCACATTCCCCAGCACGCTGCTCAATCGCTTCCAGTCCACCAACGGACAGCTAGGCGTCGGTGCATTCTTGGCAGGGCCCGCCACCACGACCACCGTCAAGCAAGGCGCTTGGGAGATCAGCGTGACCTCAATCTCGGGCGGTCGCGCAGGCAGCGCCACACTGCAGTAACGTCACAACAGCAGCGCAGCCGCACCGAAGAAGCGAGTCGACAGCAGCAGCGGCTGTATCCCCTCCCCCGCTCGCGACATCCCGGGCCCACGCGCCTACGCACCGACGACAACCGCACAGGCAACCGCCCAACCTGCGCGCGGCCACAATCCCACCGGCATGTCCTTGGCAACATCCGGCCGAGTGCCGCAGGATAGCCGCAATGAACGCCGCCCCATCGACACCAGGCTGTCCCTGTTCTCTGTGGCGAAGTGCACGCATGACGGTCTTCGCTCGCCACGCACCGCTGGCCTTGCTGACCGCCGGTCTGCTGGGCTGCGAACCATCGCCCGCGACATCACCCGATGAAGCGAGTGCACTGTCTGTTTCGCTGAAGGCCTCTGCCTCCGTCGGTTCTCGATCGATCTTGTCTTCAACCACGGTGGACGTCCGATCGACGACTATCACTTCCTGGCCCCAACCGGAGCTCTAGGACTGCAGGTCCTGTACGTGGCCATCACCGACGGAATGGTCATGCCAACGGCGGCAGCCGCCGTGCTGCTGAATCCGTGACCGCGGCTGCGCGCTTGACGGCCTACGCGCTGCGCGATACGCAGGCGCCACGCACATGACCAGTCAAAAGACCGTCGAGTATGTGGTGGACCAAATGGCCGGCGCCGGTCCGATTTCCTTCCGCAAGATGTTTGGCGAATACGGCGTCTATCTGGACGGCAAGATGTTCGCGCTGGTCTGTGATGATCAGCTGTTCATTCGCCCCACGGACGCCGGTCGCGCGCTGCTGGGTCGTCCCCGCGAAGGACATCCCTATCCCGGTGCCAAGCCGCACTTCTTGATCGAAGCGGAGCTGTTCGACAACCGCGAGCTTCTGAGTCAGCTTGCGCGGATCACCGCCGACGCCCTGCCCATGCCGAAGCCCAAGGCCAGCAAGGTCGACAAAGTCAACAAGGGCGACAAGGCCATCAAAAGCGACAAGCCAACCAAGGGCAGCAAGCGCAGCGCGGGTAAGTAGTCCACGTCGACTCGCGCGCCGTGTCCTGTATCCGTTGAATCCGCATTCACCTGGCGCCGCCGATTGGCGCCAGGGCATCGACTGTCCATATTCCCGTCGACAAACCACCCAAACGGAGCCTCTTTCCCATGAACCACCGTTCTGCACGCAAGCCTCGATCGGCACACGTTCGCAGCGCCGCCACGCTGTTCGCAGCGACCTTGGCAGCCACGGCTGCAAGCTGCGGCCAAGATGGCAGCGATCCGACACAGGCCCTGCAAGCTGCCGTTGAATCCAAGGCCACAGGGGCAACGGATGGCGAGGACACCGATGCGGCGTGCGTCGGCGTGCGCGGCGATGTCCCGCTTGCGCGGCGCCCCGTCGACATCATCCTGACCGTCGACAACTCGGGCAGCATGACCGACGAGATCGTCGCGATCCAAAACAACCTCAATACCCACTTCGCGGATGTGCTTTCGCGATCCGGGCTGGACTATCGCGTGATCCTGGTGTCGCGTCACGGCTCTGCGAGCGCCACGCAGTCGGTCTGCATCAGCCGTCCGTTATCGACGGTGGACTGCACCCCGGTGGTGCCCGCTATGCCCGGCATCAACCCGGGTCGCTTCTACCAATACAGCATCGAGATCGGCAGCCTGGATTCGTTTTCGCAGCTTCTGCGGTCGTACAACGGCACGTTGAAGGATGAGTTTGGTCTGGCCCCAAGTGGCTGGTCGCAGTGGCTGCGCAGCGATGCCTTCAAGGTCTTCATTGAGATCACCGATGACAACTCGATCATGCTTGAAGATGCGTTCGAAACGCAGCTGTTCGCACTGACCCCGAAGCAGTTTGGCGACGCCAGCAAGCGCAATTACGTCTGGCACAGCATCGCCGGCCTGCGCGAAAATGTACCGGCATCCAAGGCATGGACGGCGACGGATCCAATCCAGACCGCACTGTGTACCCGAGGCAGCGGAGCAGTGAACCCCGGCCTTCCATACCAGCGCCTGAGCATTCGCACCGGCGGGCTACGTTTCCCGATCTGCGAGTACGGCAACTTCAGCACGATCTTTTCCGACATCGCGTCCGGCGTAGCCAGCAGCAGCAAGCCCGCCTGCGACTTTCCCGTCCCACTCCCGCCGGTCGGCGAAAAGGTGGACCTCAGCAGCTTGGTGCTGGACTACACGTCGGGCAGCACCGGAACCACCAGCCGCTTCACACAAGTCGCCAGTGCCGCGGCGTGTGCGCCCGGTCGCTTCTATGTCGACAAAGATCGAATCTACCTGTGCCCGGATGCTTGCGCGGTCGTGCAAGCCGATCCCAAGCCCAAGCTGCAGACAGTGTTCGACTGCGTCGTGGTGCCGCAAGACAACGGTGCCACGTGCAAGAGCACCCGCGAGTGCAAGAGCGGCTTCTGTGTCGATGGTGTCTGCTGCGATAGCGCCTGTGGCGGCGGTGAAAACGACTGCCAGGTGTGCAGCAAGGCTCTTGGCGCATCGGTCGATGGCACCTGCACAACAAGCGCAGCCGGCACCCAGTGCCGTCCCATGGCCGGCCCCTGCGACGTGGCCGAGACCTGCAACGGCACCAGCGTCGCCTGCCCGGCCGACAAGCTGCGTTCGCGTTCGTACACCTGTCGCGCCGCCAGCGGTCCATGCGACATGGCCGAAAAGTGCACGGGCAGCAGCACGCAGTGCCCAGCCGACAAGCTGGCATCGAACACCACCGTGTGTCGTTCAGCCGCTGGATCCTGCGATGTCGTTGAGTTCTGCAGCGGCACCAGCAACACCTGCCCCGCGGATCAGTTCAAGCCGCTGGTCGCAGTGTGCCGTCCCGCTGCCGGTGCCTGCGACCTAGCCGACTACTGCACGGGCGCAAGCCCCGCCTGCCCGCCGGATCAGCTGTTGCCTGCGGGAACCATCTGCCGCGCAGCCACATCCAGCTGCGATCAAGAAGAGCAGTGCTCTGGCACGGGTGGCGGCTGCCCCGTTGACCAAAGCAAGCCCGACGGCAGCAGTTGTCCAGGCGGCATGTGCAAAGCCGGCATGTGCATCTAACAGCCCGATCCGCTGTGGAGCCGAACGCACCACGGCAGGCTCCCCCCGCCCTCGCTTCGAGTCATTCCCTTCGTCCTCAGCAAGCTCGCGTGCAGCGGGTTCGAAAACCAGCCATGGTCGCGCCGTCATGGATCGCGATATGATCACGCCGCAGCGGTCTTTGGGGGCGCGAACATGACGCAACAGCGACGGGTTACGAAGGGCGATTGGGCCCACCAGCCCATGCCGAAAGAGCGAGCTCCGTTGCCGCTGGCTCGGCACTACACCGACGAAGAGTACGCTCTGATCCAGCGGGGCTTTCGTCCGCAAGGCAACGACGACAAGCTGTTCATGTACATGGAGGGGGATCGCCTGTACGTGCATCGCTCGGCCGGTCCCGGGCAGTTTGAGCTGCGCTTTGCGCCGCTGGCCGGTGGCGGTGTTCGCATCGCCGAAGCGTGGTTCATGAAGTACGCGCTGCGCGGGGAAGACGCGCACGATGAGTCGGAACAAATCGCCCGCCAGATTGACCTGCTGCTTATTCGACGGTCGCGCGTGCGCCCCTTGCCAGCCTTGGCGACGCAGCCGCTGTCTGAACGCATCCGCACGTGGCAAGGCAACCTGACCGCAGTGGCTGCCGAGGCGATCGTCAACGCCGCAAATCCCAGCATGCTGGGCGGGGGCGGTCTGGACGGAGCCATCCACGACGCGGCCGGTCCCGAGCTACTGGTCGAGTGTCGCACGCTGGGCGGCTGTGCAGTCGGCGACGCGAAGTTGACGCGAGGCTACAGGCTGCCGGCCAAGCACATCATCCATGCCGTGGGTCCCGTTTGGCACGGCGGCGACGAAGGCGAAGCAACCCAGCTTGCGTCCTGCTATCGCCGCAGCCTTGAAATCGCGAAAGAACAGAAGTTCGCCAGCATCGCGTTTCCTGCGCTGAGCACCGGCGCCCTTCGCTATCCCATTGCCGACGCTGCGCGTGTGGCGGTTGCGACGGTTCGCGCCGTTCTTGCAGAAAGCGCAACGCCAGCGCTGGTGCTCTTGTGTGCCTTCGATGACCGCACCTACGACGCGCTGCAAAACGCCGCAGCGGACTGACGGCAGCTTCAGCGGCCAGTTCCGCGGAAACGCGCTGCACAGCGCATCCTCTGTGCACCTCCCCTTGCCCATTTTGATCGCAAATGCAGGTGTAAAGTGCAGCAGTTTCGCGCACGTAGCCTGCCCTTGGCGAAGTGGTTGCTGAAGTGCCAAGCACTGCTGCATCAACGCACAGATCGCAGAGCTTGATCCCCGGTCCGCCAGGCGTTTTCGAGGCGCGCGCCAATGCCCATGCAATGCGTCGCATCGCAGCCGCCGATTCGATAGCATGGGGGGATGATTTCCGACGTTGCCTTGGGCTACTTGCCAGACTCGCTGAAGGATCGCGTTCAGGCCTGGCAGAACTTTGTCGCCCTGCGCCGCGACCGCCTGAAGTTCATGGAAACGCTGGCCGCGCGGGGCGAACCGTTCGTCAAGCTGGACATCTCGCTG
This sequence comes from Polyangia bacterium, assembly GCA_041908565.1. Lineage (GTDB taxonomy): Bacteria > Myxococcota_A > Polyangia > Palsa-1104 > JAEUJZ01 > JAEUJZ01. The sequence continues at coordinate 5,288 of JAYRFD010000916.1, forward strand.
TACCGCGTCTGTGTGCTGTTCGATCCAGATGACATCAAAGAGATCCTGGTCAACCAGACCCGCAAAGTGCACAAGGGCATGGGTCTTGAGCGCGCCAAAGAAGTTCTTGGCGAAGGTCTGCTAACCGCAGAGGGCGAAGCGCACCTGCGGCAGCGTCGCCTGGTGCAGCCCGCGTTTCACAAGCAGCGGCTGCGCGGCTATGGCACGTCGATGATCGATTGCACGCAGCAGTATCGCGCTGGCCTGCAGGACGGACAGACCCGCGACATGCATACCGAGATGATGCGGCTGACGCTGAGCATCGTCGGGCGCACGCTGTTTGACATCGATACCAGCGCCGATGCAGACGAAATCGGCGAGTGCCTGCACAACTTCGTGCAGAGCTTCAACTTCACGATGCTGCCGTTTTATCCGCTGCTGCGTCACTTTCCGCTGCCGCAGGTGCGAAAGATTCAGGCCACGCGCGCAGCGCTCGATCGCTTCATCTATCGCATGATCGATGAACGAAGGAAAAGCGGCCGGGATCACGGCGACCTGCTGTCGATGCTAATCGCAGCGACGGACGGCGATGGGTCTGGTCAGACTTCTTTGACCGATACCCAGCTGCGGGATGAGTGCATCACGCTGCTTCTGGCCGGGCACGAGACAACTGCAAATGCGCTGACCTGGACTCTGTTTCTTCTATCGCAGCACCCCGCGGTCGAAGCGCGACTGTTGGCTGAGATCGATCGCGTGCTGGGCGATCGTCCACCGACCATTGAAGACCTGCCGCAGCTTTCCTATTGCGAACAAGTGGTGGCCGAGTCCCTTCGCTTGTATCCGCCGGCGTACGCGTTTGCTCGTCGCGCCATGGAGCCGATTGAGCTTACGCATGGCCGTCGCATTGAAACCGGTAGCCTGGCCATCGTCCCCGTGCGGGTCATCCATCGGCTGCCCCACTTCTATCCCGATCCAGAGCGCTTCGATCCGGATCGCTTCACGCCGGAAGCACGCGCCAGTCGACCCCGCTTCGCGTATTTGCCGTTTTCCCATGGCCCGCGCAACTGCATCGGCGAACACTTCGCGTGGATGGAAGCGGTCCTGGTGTTGGCCACGCTGCTGCAGCACTTCCAGTTTCGCTTGGCGCCCGGGCAGCTCGTCGAGCCAGAGCCGCTGATCACGCTACGAGCCCGCTACGGCATGCGCATGCGCATCTGCGATCGTCGGCTTCAGCACACGGCAGCCCCCACCGCGTAGCGTCGCAAACGGAACCCGAACCACAAGCGCGCATGCGACACCGTGCACACATCACCTGGATTAGCTTGATCCTTGCTGTGTGTGCCTTGGCCGTGCTGTCTTCGGGCACGGTGCGCTGGTTTCTGCGCATCCCGTTTTCCGGTGAAGAACGCCGCTTGAACCTGTTCTTGCTGTGCTTCTTCATCGCACTGATCGCGGGACGCCTGCGGCACCTGCCCAAGCTGCCAAGCCATGTCCTGCAATGGCCGCAGAAGCCGCTCAGCAGCATGCACCGCATCGCGCTTACGCTGTTTGTGACCGCCATCGCGTTGCACACTGCGCTGCGCCATTCATTCGGCGAAAACACGCTGACCGCTGTTCTGCTGCTGCTTACGCTGTACACAGGCATCGCGCTGTTCCTGCGCCCGCCGTCGGTTCGCGCTGGGCTGTCGGGACTGTTGCTGATTGTGGCAGCACTGCCGTTTGCGGCCTTGGCCGAAGGCTACGTGGGACTGTGGGCCCGCATCTACACCGCAGAAGTTGTGCAGCAGCTTCTTTCGCTGCTTCACGTTCCGGTCCTGCCCGTTTCCAACATCCTTTTGCTTGAGCGCGGCCTGGCTCACGTCGACATCGCCTGCAGCGGCCTGCGCGGCCTGTGGTCAGGCGCCCTTGCCTACCTGCTTGTGACCTTCCTTGATCGTCGAGCAATCGGGGGAGCTTGGCTGCTGGGTCTGCTGCTGCTGGAACTTGGGCTGCTTCTGGCGAACATCGGGCGAGTCTTTGTTCTGGTGTGCTTGGCTCACGTCGCAGGAGCTCCCCAGCTTGCGGAAGCGCTGCATGTTCCGCTGGGCCTGTTTGGCTTCGCGCTGTGTGTTGCGTTCGGCTTCTTCTACCTGCGGGGACGCGTGCCTGCGCATGCCCCGCTGCACACCGCGAGCGGGTCGTTCGATGAAGCAGCGCCTGCAACAGACGCGCTACAGACAAACGCCCCGCATGCGAACCGTACCGTCGCCATCTGGCTGCTGCCCAGCGCGGCGACCTTGCTGATTGCGCTGTGCGTCATCGATCGCGGGACCGTACGAGGTCCGCAGGCAGCGCGCGGTGGCCTGCACGATCTGTCATCCATCTTGCCTGCCGCGCTGCGCGGTCAACCCGTCGATCTCAACGAGGGAGAGCGCGAGATCTTCGACCGCTTCGGTGCCCGCGCGCAGAAGTGGCGCATCCCCGGAGGGTCGCTGATCGCCGTGCAGTCCCCGACGCTGACAACCTTCCGAGCGCATCACCCGCCCGAGGTCTGCTTGCTGGGCGCCGGTCTGCGCGTGGTCACTGCACAGAACGTCTGGATCGGCCCGCAGGCCCAGGCCCGCCTGCTGACTTTGAACGCGCGCCAAGCCGTTGCCAGTGCAGAGTCCTCACCGCAGACGCACGCGGCTCTGTATTGGTTTCAATCGGCGGACCGCAGCACCCCGGACATTCTTTCGCGCATCGCCGCGCAGATCTGGCGACCGCAGCCCTGGGTCTTGGTCACGCTGATTCACGACGCAGTCCCCGCATCGACCGCCGGTTCAGGGTCTGGATCGACGCTGGGATCGACGACGACACCGACTTCGGCGCAGCCTGCGACCGAATCGGCAGACCGGCAGGCGCTGATTGATCAAGCCCGCGACATTCACCACAACTTGGCCCAGATCCTGGCGACCGCCCCCGCCATCGGAGCACAGAAATGACCACGCCCCCCAACGAAGCAGGACCACCGGCCCCTGCATCCAGCCCCGTCCCGCTGTCCGCTGTTTCTCCGCGACCACGGATCGACAGTCCCATCCGCTGGCTGCTGCGCTTCGGTCTGTTCTGGTCGTGGAATCTGGTCTTCCTGCTCGTCGTCGGTTTCGCCATCGCCCCTTACGTTGTATGGGAACTTCTGCTGGAAGTGGCAGACGGGCTTGTGCCCCCCAGCTTGCTGGTCAGCGCGCTGTTTATTTTGGTTATTCCAGCGGTGGCATCGCTGATTGCGGCTTGGCCTCTACGCCGACACTCTGAACGCTGGCTGCCTTTGATGTATGGCTTGGAAGCTCCGCTGTTCTTGGTCGGTCTGTTCCGCCTGTTCGCGCTGCGTGAAGTACCGCCAGCCGCCGGATGGGTGCTGGTCTTCATCGGGCTGGGCATCCTGTCCTTCGGATACAGCTTTGCGCTGGGCACGGAATCGAAGTCTCGCGCGGCAGCCGTCCTGCGAAGTCTGGGAGCCGGCTTCAGCCTAAGCACGGCGGCGTACCTGGGCGTCTTGCTTTCGTTCTATGCCATCCCGACGGCGATCTGGTTGGTGCTGGGTTTCCTTCGCTTTGAGTGGCTCCGCGAGCTTGGCAATCTGATCCGCCAGACGCACGGCGCAGCCCTGGTCTGGGCCCCGATGGCGATGTTCCTGTTCTTCTATGCCGCCAGTCTGTTTGCGGTTCTGCCCTTCGCGCTGATCGCGCTGTACGCCCGCCAAGGCTGGACGATCGTGCGCGCAGCCGCCCGCATCTTGCCGCGCTGGCAAGTCGCCGTGCTGGTCCTGTTGGTTCCCATAAGCGGTGAGCTTGTCTACGAAGCCCTGGGCCAGCAGACGCAGCGACACGTCTTTGCGCTTCTGGATCCAGGACACGAAGGCAGCGCGGTGTCGCCCCAGCGCAGCGACGCGGACCGCCAGCTGCTGCTGTCGCGAAAAGACGAGATCCGCCAAGGTCTGCTGAACGCGTACCTGGCACCGTACCGCTACCTGAGCGCGACCGGATCGAACAATCACATTCGCGAGTGGTGCCGACAAGGCGGTCGGCTTTCCGACGGCAGCGCTGACCGCTTGCAGCAGCTGTACAACCTGCTGGTTGCGCCGTTTCTGTACCAAGGCCAGTCGCTGGCCGCCGACCAGTCCCGCGCAGAGTCGCTGTATGAGTCGTTCTTCGATGCGCCCATCCAAAAGGCCGAACGCGAAACGATCCTTGCTGCGCTAAGCGCCACCTACGACCGCGACCAGCGCCAAGCCGGCTTGCTGAACCTCGGCCAGCGCAAGGTCCACTTGCAGAAGCAAGAGCTTCGCGTGCAAGAGCACCCCGGCTTCGCCTCGATCGAACTGCACGAGGTCTACGAGAACCAGACCGTTGAGCAGCAAGAGATCTTCTATTACTTCAGCCTGCCCGAGTCCGCAGTCATCACCGGCCTGTGGCTGGGCGACACCGAGGATCGCGCGCGTCGGTTTGTCGGCAATGTTGCGCCTCGCGGTGCGGCCCAGCGCGTGTACAACCGCGAAGTGCAGCGACGGGCTGACCCAGCACTTTTGGA
>JAYRFD010000917.1:0-2204 GCA_041908565.1 Polyangia bacterium
CACGGCCGACTCGCGCAGGCCCATGGCGGCGGCGGGCAGCACCAAGCGAGTGCGCTCGCTCAGGCGCTGCCGCAGGACATCGGCCAGGGTCTTCTGGCTTTCAAAGTGGGCGCTGGCCGCTTCCCCAGTGGGCGCGTCGCGGTCGTCCTGCGGGGTGTGACTCATGGCCGTGCCGCCTCGGGGCCCGACGGGGTCGCAGGCGGACTGCCCGACGATGTACCCGATGCTGCGGCAGGCGGTGGCCCATCTTGGATCGCGCCGGGCAGTCTACAGGTGTCTGGCTCGACGGGGACGCCGACCGGAGCTTCCAGACGGAACAGGCTTGGTTCCAGCGCAGGATTCCACTCGCGCTCGCGCCAGCGCAGGCGGACATCGGCCTTGCGCGGTGGATCTTCCAGATACGTCACGGCGGGCAAGCGCAGGCTGCCGCTTGCATCACCGGCGCTGGCCTGGCCGCCTTCCGCATCGGGCTTCAGCGAGTGCCAGGCGAAGTCTTCGTGTCGCAGGCGCCAGACGACGGTGCCCATGGCGTTTTTTCCCTCGGCCTCGCGCACATCCCAGACGCGGGCGGGCGGCAGCGGGCCGGCCGGGCTGGGCAGAAGCTGAAAGCGAATGACCTCGCTGACGCCGCGCGGGTCGCGCAGGGTCAGCACATCGCGCCCGCCTTCGCGCGGATCCCAGGACACCTCGGTCTCTGTCGCGTCGGGCAGAAGCGGCGTGCCGCCCATCAGCACCTCGACTAGCTGGCTGGGGTGGAAGCTCAGACCCAGGATGCGCGACATGTTGCAGGGGTTGACCTGGCCGCGCAGAAAGCGGTTCTCGCGCACGTCCAGCAGGTGGAATTCGCTGCCATCGGTGGCGACGGTCAGAAGCGGGCCGGTCAGCGAGTTTTCACCCGCCAAGCGAAGCTGCCCCGGACGCTGGGCCAGCATCGCCAGATCGATCTTGATGCGCTGACCGCGGTCCATGTAGTCGGCCTTGGCGCGGGCTCGCAGCGTTTGCGTCTGCTGCCGACCGCGCTGTAGCTGGGCCATTAGCTCTGGCGCCGTGGGCGCAGCATACGGACGCACGCTGACCGCAGCCGGCGGGCAACCGGCACACACGATAAGCGACAGAAAGCTCAGCGACAGAAGCGGGGGGCGAAACGCGGAAGTAGATGCAGACACGCCCCGCCAATCTATCACAGCCAAGCCCGTCGGAGCCGCCCCGCACAGAGCAACCGGCCCAAGTGCGCGACAGCGGCGAAAAATGGCGCGCGCGCCGGGTTCGCTAGATCGTTCCGCGCACCACCGCGCAGACGTCCGGGTTCGCCGACGCCAGCGGCAGAGATCGAGAGCTGATGGGTCGCCTGCAAGACATCGGCGCGGGCCTCGGCTTGCGCGCGGCTGGCACGCGCGGCGGATTGGCCACGGGTTGACAGCAGGGCCGACAGCAGGGCGAAGAGGCTCCACACAGACAGCGCGGCCGCGACGGTGCCGACGGCCAGCTGCCAGGCTTTGGGGGACCCAGGGCGGCGCGACGCGCGACAGTGCCATCGCTTCATTGACAAAGCGCTGCTCGATCGCGGGATCGTGAGCAAGCTCCGGTCGGATCAGCTTGATCGCGGCGCGTGGACCGCTGGTCTTGTGGACGGCTTCGCAGACGGTGCCCATTCCGCCTTCCCCAGCGGACGCAGCACCCGGTATTCATCGATCTCAGCAGGCTGATCCGGTCGACTGGACGGCATCTGCGCTCCTGCCCCTTGGCCCCGTTCCCATATCGTATCGCAGGCGCAGCGCAGGGCACGCCCCGCCCTCACTTGGGTCCATCCCATGACCCCGGCGGCACGACGTCGTGGGAGGAATCAGATTTCCAGACCCAGCGCGAAGCCTGGCCACAGGGTCAGGCTGGGCACGCGTTCGGCACTGCGGTAGGTCACCCAGCCATAGCCCGGCCGCGTCGTCGGAATCGGGTTCTGGAAGTCGTTCAGCGTCGACAGCGTTGGACCGCCAAACACCGCCAAGCGAGACAAGAAGCGCGCGAAGAACAGCACGCGCCACTGGCACAGCAGGTTGGGTCTCTCCAGGCGATCGAAGCCGAACTGCACGCCATAGACCGACACGTCGCTTTCCAGCGCGAAGCGACTGGACAGCGGCAGCGAGCCACCAAAGCCCATGCCGTACATCCAGGCCGGGTTGTCCTGGCTGCTGCCAAACGGATGCACG